>JAVVVT010000022.1:0-18382 GCA_036652515.1 Oscillospiraceae bacterium | reverse complement strand
TTCCCATAGAAGAGGAGTATTTTATTTTTATGGCTTACCGTCACGGTTTTATTATTTAACCCTGTTTTACTATTTAATGCCTATGAAAACCCTTGGGAATTTGTTCTTTTAAAACCCATTTCAATCGCCCTAAGCTCATAACTTTATTATTTTATCAAGCCATCTTTTGTTAAGAAAATCTGTGCCGGAGGTGTCAAGGAGGCGAACTGCATAGGAGAGAGCACCGCCGCATAGCTTCCGGCGTTTGACATTGTGAGCACGTCTCCAATTTCGATTTTGGGCAACAGTATATCCTTTGCCACCACATCGGTGCCTGTGCAAAGGTTACCGCAGAGTGTGACGCTCTCCATCTCGCCTTCTTCTTTGCCCAGCACTTTAAATTTAAAGGAATTGGGCTTGGTGTACAACGGCTCGCTGGCTTTGGGCGTGCCTTGGACATAGCTCTCCACTAACATAGCAAGGCTGGGGCGGATAAATCCATTAAGGGTGTTATTGAGTATAATATAATTTTTGCCGTAGGAGACTTTTTTGTCTATTACGGTGGTGACATATGTGCCGCTCTTACCCACTGCAAAACGCCCTGTCTCAATGATAACTTTTACTCCGTCAAGCTTCTGCTTAAAATCAGCTATAAGTTGTGTAAGTTTTTCGCCTAACTGTTTGGTCTGCAAAGGCGTGTCGTTTTCGTTGTATTCCACACCTATTCCGCCGCCCATATTTATAAAGCTTAATTTTACATCAAACTCTTCCTGCACTCTCTTGGCAAGCTTGAACATATTGTCATAATATTTTTCCAATATGATGTAGTCCAATTCTTGACTTCTTGAGTGTACATGTATGCCACAAAATTCCACATAGGGCAGAGCTTTTATCCAGCTTTTATTGGCAAACAGGATATCTTGGTCTATACCGAATTTACCCCCTGCCCCATTTTCGCTGTCAAAGGTGAAATCGGGGTTTATTCTAATGCCGATTTTGGCTTTTCTCCCTGTCTCTTTTGCGGCGTCATTCAAGACTTTAAGCTCGTTTAAGCTGTCTGCAATGATGATTGATTTTTCAATGGCTCCCAAAATATCATACCGAGTTTTTCCCGGTGCCGAGTAATAGATTTTTTCCTTGGCAAGCCCCTCTTTTTCTCCCATCAGAACCTCGTTTAAACTGGCGGCATCTATTCCCAGCCCATTTTCCACAACGCATTTTACAACCGATGGAAACGGATTTGTCTTTGCCGAGTACAAAAATTCCACCGACGGAAAATCATTTTTCAGGGTCTTTAAGCTGTCGATTATGGTGTTTTCATCATAGATATAGAAGCTCAAGTGCCTCTTGCTCTGTTCTTTGATAATCTTTTCAATATTGTTCATCATTCTCTCCTTATAAACCTAATATAAAAGTTCCGGATTTACCGGTTGATTTTCTATGCTGACTTGAAAATGCAGGTGTGGACCGGTAGAGTACCCCGTTGTTCCCACCGCACCTATCTGCTGAGATTGCTCCACCATATCACCCGTGGCGACGGTGAGCTTTGACATATGGAAATAATAGCTTTTAAGTCCCAAGCCGTGCTCTACGACCACAGTGTTTCCTGACAGCGCCAGCAGCCCCGCAAACTCCACTTTGCCCTGTGCCGCTGCGTATACCGGTGTGCCTTCAGGAGCTGCATAATCTATGCCACTGTGCCTCTGAGGTGTCTTTGAATTATTGATAAATCGCTTTTGACCGAACTGAGATGAGACCTTTTTTTCTGCCACAGGCTTAATCATCTTATTGTGCCAATAGATATTTTCGTCTTTGGTGTGGTAAAGGGGGTGTATCTTCTCACGATATTCTTTGTTTGCCGCCGCCGAATTTACCGTTGAGGAGGAGGTCTCCTCGTCCACATTAAAGCTTATGGTGGAAAACTCATAGGGCTGTACGCTCAAAGTGATTTCGCTCTCATAATTCATACCGCCATTTGTCACATTTACGCTTATGGGGTAATCTCCCGCCGGCTGATAATAGGTTATGGGCAGATAAAAAATCGCCTTTGAGTTTTTTATATCATAATAAACTGCGCTGGGCATAAAGGTCTTGCTGCCCACTTTGACGGTGCAATCCTGTAAAATATTCTGGATTTCCACCGTGACCAGCTCCCCTTGTACAGGTGTTGGATTGCTGTACTTAACCCTCACTTGAGGGTCAAAAACTATCTCACCAATATAAGAAAGCTGACCGCTGCCACGATATTTTTCGCTTTTTGGCAACTGGACTTTAACTTCAAGGGTGTAAGAGCCCCCTTGACTAAGGGGTGCATCAGCGGCAAAATCCTCACCGGTATAAATAGTTTTTCCGCTGCTGTCTTTTAGAGTGGCAATATAAGGGTGCTCGCTTTTTATCTTGTGGTCACCTGCGCCGATTTCGATTTTTGTAATCCCACCGTCGTATGCCACGTCAACCTTTGTTTTCCACAATTTGGTGATAGCCTGAGGCAGATAAGGGGGCAAAACTTCAGTTTCCCAGTGTGCCTTGCTCTCGCTCAAGGGCGTATCATCAAAAAATACCTCATACTCCGGTGGCGTTACACTTTTTGACATCTGAAACCAAAATATGGCTGTTCCGGCAAAAAGCCCCAGGACAATAACACCTATTATGTAAATAATTTTTTTCATTCTACACCACCTTTTTATAGTATTCATTTAAAATGTTTGAATTTAATCCAATATCGTTATATAATATAACTATGCTGTATGAATACTTGATTTTAACATAAAAGTCAACTATAAATACACTGAGTTCATTATACAATATTTTTCAAAAATTGCATAGCATTTATTATTTTCTTTTTAGAAAAGGAGGCAATTATGCACTTTACCTCTACCCTCCTATGGCTGATTTTGGCTGTTGTCTTGGCAGCTTTGGAAATCAGCACCACTGCCTTAGTGTGTATTTGGTTTGTGATAGGCAGCCTGTTCGCCTTTGCGGTGAGTTTTATCACCGACAATTTTCTTATTCAAGCGGCGGTATTTATCGCTGTTAGCGGAGTGAGTTTGGCTCTCACAAGACCATTGGCGGCAAAATTTTTACTCCCCACCCCTCAAAGAACAAACTCTGATATGCTCATCGGGAAAACGGGCGAAGTGGTGGAGCCAATCGGCGAAAACTCAAAAGGCAGGGTCAAGATTGACGGGCTCACCTGGCTGGCTGAAAGTGAAACTCCCTTGCCAATCGGGACAAAATGCGTGATTGAACGAATTGTGGGCGCAACGCTGGTTGTCAGTGCTAAAACCACCGTCAAGCAGTGATATACCACTATCTTTATTTGCCCAGACGATGGCGGAATAGACCGATTAATCCAAGTGGCGATATGCCATTATTTGACCCTATTAACTTGAGATTTGCGCCCAAAATCTATTGTGGTCGCTCATCTATTTTAACTATCAAAAGAAATAAGGAGATTTTTATGCAGTATTTATTTTTAGTTTTATTGGTGCTTGTGCTCATTCTGTTGGGGCTGAGTGTTACTGTGGTAGCTCAAACAGACGAATATGTCATCGAGCGCCTTGGAGTTTACCACGGCACTTGGACCAGAGGACTTCATTTTAAAATGCCCTTTGTGGACCGAATAGCCAAAAGGGTCAGCTTAAAAGAGCAGGTGGTGGATTTTGCCCCACAGCCCGTCATCACCCGAGACAACGTGACTATGCAGATTGACACGGTGGTATTTTTTATCATCACCGATTCCAAGCTATACGCCTACGGTGTGGAAAGACCTATAAGCGCAATTGAAAACCTCACCGCCACCACCCTTCGCAACATCATCGGCGACTTGGAATTAGACCATACCCTCACCAGCCGTGACGTTATAAATGTTAAAATCACCGCCTTGTTAGACGAAGCTACCGACAAATGGGGCATTAAAATCAACCGTGTGGAGCTTAAAAATATTATACCACCTCACGAAATTCAAGATGCAATGGAAAAACAGATGAAAGCCGAGAGACAAAGACGTGAGAGTATCCTCCGTGCCGAGGGCGAGAAGAGAAGTCAAATTCTCATTGCCGAAGGCGAAAAAGAGTCTTCAATCCTCCGTGCAGACGCCGTAAAAGAGCAAAAAATCAGAGAGGCGGCTGGCGAGGCAGAGGCTATTATGGCAATTCAAAAAGCTTTGGCGGACTCTATAAAGTTGCTCAATGAGGCTGCGCCCAGCGAGAAAGTCTTGACCTTGAAGAGCCTTGAGGCGCTGGTTAAGGTTGCCGACGGCAAAGCCACAAAGATTATTATCCCCAGTGAAATTCAAAACCTTGCCGGCTTAATTGCCAGCATAAGGGAGATTTCCACCGACTTACCCATTGAAAACGCAGAAGTTGTAAATCCCCCTAAGGAAAAAGTCACAGCCAAAGATATGTAGTCTTGCAGTTAAAGACCGTCTTATGTCTTAATTGATATGGTTTATCTTTTTTATAAAATATGCACTTTAAGGGCGACACCGTTTGAAACGATGTCGCCCTTTGATTTTGGAATAAACTTAGTCTCTGTTTTAAATGTCGGGGTGGGTGTAAAAATCGGGAAATACAATGGGTGATGTAGCCAAACCGCCGGCTGTTGTATTTTTACTATATAACAAATATTAGGTTATGCAAGGGGTAAAGCCTAATTTTTGGCTATTGTTTTTGAGCATCAGCCTTGAGTTACATGGCACATATCTATGTCTGTAACATCAACCGCCAGTTCCATATATGCGGGTATTCCGTTCCAGTTGATATATTTTCCCCTGAGCATAAATGTTTTTCCCGATTTTGAATAGTGTAAAAGTCTGCCGGATATATCTGTCTGGTTGGGTTTATTTTTTGGACAGCCTTTACAATAATCCTCTGCGCCCATTAAAACTTCATAGCACTTCCTGCCGATAACGTCCTTTTTATCACTGCCTAACTGCTTGCAAACATAGTCATTTGCATAGAGTATTGAGTTGGTTTCCAAACTGCATATCAAGAGGGAATCTTGAATGTCATTGAGAATACCCTCGGCATCGCTTATGCGTTTCACAAAAAACTCCGCATCATCTTTGCCAAAGACCGACACGCTGCCCTTTCCGTTGCATTTTGCATTGTACAATGCCTTGTCGGCGTTCACATAGAGGGTTTCAAAGGTGTCCTCATCACTGTTAGACACAGCCACCCCCACCGAACAGGAAATGCGCATATTCTCATCTCCTATGACTATATCCGCCATACTTCTGCAAAGCTCTATGGCTTTTTTCTCCGCCACCTCATCTTCGGGGATATGACCGATAAAAACCGAAAATTCGTCTCCGCCCATTCTGGCGACTATATCGCTCTGCCTGAAAAACAACTTCAACCTTTTCGCCACTGCGCAGATGACCTCATCGCCTATCACATGGCCGTATGTATCGTTGATGTTTTTAAAATTGTCCACATCTAACATCATCATAGCGTGGATATCCGATGTGTTTTCTAAGTGCTGGGTTATCATCGTCTGCGCACTAATTCGGTTGAGCAATCCTGTCATAGGGTCTTTTTTCACCAGTTCAGACATATTGCTATACTCTCTTGCCATCTCTTTAAACTGTCGGCTGAAGCCCATAACGTTCTTTACTCTGCGCACCACCAGCTCGGCGTTGAAAGGCTTCACGATGTAATCTCTCGCACCCAAAGAGAGTGCCTCCACCTGTTGAGCGTCGCTGTCGTCCGCCGTTATTATCATCACCGGGGTGTCATCTAACATGGGTATTTTTTGCTTTTGTTTTAAAAATTCTCTGCCGTCCATAACCGGCATCATAATATCCAGCAAAATAAGGTCTATCTCTTCCATTTTTTCTTTTAAGATTTTCAGTGCCTCTTCGCCGTTCTCCGCCTCCAAAATTTTAAATTGGGGTTCAAATATTTTTTTTAGAATTATCCTGTTTGTCACCGCATCGTCCACAATCAAGATTGTGTTTGTATCATCGTGCTGTGAGAGCAAGGCTTCTCTGTAATTTTGCAGTTCTTTTTCTATCTCTTTTTTAAGAGTATTATCGGTTAGCACTCCGCTGACTATGCTTTTGTCGCCGATTTTTGACACATAGGCAAGCTCCACATGCGCCCAAACGGGCAAGCCGTCCGCACGCCTGCGCACATACTCGCACTCGGTTGGTTTCTTGGTTTTAACGCAAGTGGCAAAAGCCTGCTGCACAATATCTTTGTATTCCGTATCCACCGCCGCTAACAAATCACGGGTGTTCTCGGTCATTGCGTGCTGACCGAACAAGGTGTAATATATATTATTTACCCTGAGCAGCTCGATGCCATCGGCAGAAAATTCATAGATTGCCGCCGCTTTGTAAGAGTTGATAAACAATTTTGTCATCTCGGGGTTTTGGGCGAAAATTTCATCGTATTGATACTGTCCGTCCACCTGTTTTTCAATGGGATTTAGCCCGATAAACTGCCGATTGCACAGGTCTTCGTATTCTGAAACTTTCATGGGTTTTGCGTAATAATAACCCTGTATGCAGTCGCACCCGATACTTCTCAAAAAGTCCGTCTGTTCTTTTGTCTCAACGCCCTCAGTCACCACCGGAATATTCAGCCATTTTGCCATTCTAACCACAGAGGCGATGATATTTTCTCCTCTGCCCGGGATTTTAGTCTCGGACAAAAACCTCATATCGATTTTCAACTCGTCCACCGATATATCCTTTAAAATATTCAGTGAAGAATAACCGCTGCCAAAATCGTCCATTAAAATCACAAACCCATAGCTTTGCAAAAGGGCAATGGTCTCGCTGGCGGCGATAGGGTTGTCGGTGTATGCGCTCTCTGTCAATTCCAAATTAAGCAGCGACGGGGACAAGTTGTATTTTTTTACAAGCTGTAATATCAGCTCTGCCAATTTTGGATTGTACAAGTTTACTCTTGATACATTGACTGATATGGGGTAGGGTGTTTTGCCCTCGTCTAACCATCGGCGCAAGCATTTGCACACCTGCTCCCACACATAATAATCTAACTTTATAATAAATCCGTTGCGCTCAAACACAGGGATAAACTCTCCGGGAGAAAGTAACCCTCTAATAGGGTGGCGCCAGCGGACCAGTGCCTCGGCTCCGCACATTTTATTCACCTGAATGTTGAGCTTTGGCTGAAGATATATTTCAAACTGACCGCCCTCTAAAGCGGAAATCATCTCGTTGGTTATCTCCTGCTCGGCAGTTATGGCAGCGCTCATACCCTCGTCGTAATAGGCGAAGTAATCCACATAATTTCCCTTGCAAGTCTTTGCCGCAAGGCTGGCACGATTGTACATAGTCTCCACTGATACATTGTTATCATCTATAATATAAAGCCCGATAGAGGGCACTATATCATAGTTTGGGTTGAAAGAAGTCAGCACGATTTTTGATTCTTTCACAATTTCTTGTGCAGACTGTTCATCATATGGAAAGCAGCAGCAGAAAACATCGGACTCCATTCTGCCATAGGTGAATTTTGAAAATCTCTTGGCGGTAGCCCTTATGCTCTGAGCAATAAATTTCAAAAGCTTATCGCCCTCCTCCATTCCGAAGAAGGAGTTTATAAGCTGAAAACGGTCCACGTCAAAGCGCAAAAATATAAAAGGGCTCTCACTGTCATTATCTATCATCTCACGGGTGGCACTGAAGAACTTGGACTTGTTGTATGTGCCTGTCAAGGTGTCGAATGCAGACAGATATTTCAGCTGATTGGTCAGCGCAAACTGGCTGCGCTCAATGGCGTTTTTCACCCTGATTTTTATAATTGACGGGTCATATGGCTGAGAAATAAAATCCCACGCCCCTAAGGACAATATTTTTTCTTCGTTTTGGCGCCCGTCATCTTCCGCCGTTACTATCACGGGTATGTTACTATATCTTGTATCTCTGTGAACCGTCTCCAAAAAGATATATCCGTCCTTTATAGGCGTGACAATGTTCAAAATGACAATGGCGATTTCGTCTGTACGCTCTTTCAAGGTCTCCATAGCTTGGCTACAATTTTCGACTTCCATAATATTGTAGCTCTTAGATAATATTTTTTTCAGTGTCGACCTGTTCAGGGCGTTGTCATCAACTACAAGTACTGTTTTTAAGTTAACCATAATAACACTTTCCCGTCCCCCTGCTTAATTTACAAAAGCTGTTTTGCCTTTTTGGATTTTTAAATTTATATTTTCCCGCCGCAATAATATGATTATCACTCAAATGCAATCGCTTAAATGCTCCTAGCCTTTTTGCCGTGATATCCTGTTTTCATATTTTATCTATGTATACCTGTTATGCAAAATCGCCCTGTGGATTTTTGCATAATTCACACTTCTTATGAGATTATTATAACATTTAAATCGTCAAATCTCAACAATATGTTGTGTATTTATTATTATTTATGCCTATTCAATAAATATAATTAAGGTTCTTTGTTTATTATTCCTTAAAATTATGCAAAAATATTTATTTATATCCGCTGTAAGAGAAAAACCGAGAGCTTTGCGCCCTTTGTGTTACATAGTTTTACTTCCCGTAGGTAGAATTTTACGGTCTATTCTATAATTTCCTGTACTCTGCCAACCTTTTTATCTTGACACATCACCTTTATTCCGTGGGGGTGTGAGGGGGAATTGGTGAGTATTCTCGCCACTATCCCCTCTGTGAGCTTGCCCGTGGGCTGGTCTGCCTTGAGGATAATTTTCACCTTTTGACCTATCTTGATATCGCTCCTGTTTTTCCCGTTCATTTTTATATTTCCTTTACTCATATAATAGTTAGCTGTTAGTTTGATTGATATTATTGTACCACATGGGGGAAGAAATTTTATATTTACAGTTTTAGAAATCTTTTTAACTTTTGCCCTATAAATGTTAAATCTCTTTGTTTTTTAAAAGTATTTTCATATAGATAGTCTTTGTATTGCAATATATAACTTACTTTAAGCAATGGTAGCCCTCGGTTACGCCGGTGGCTTTCTTGCAAATAAAGAGCGAAAGAAAAATCTTTCGCTCCATTTTTTTGCAGCTGCGTTTTACATTATAAATTAATTTTTCAGCTATCTTTCAATTCGCCCTTGTCTTTTTTGAGGTTTAGTTTTTCTTCTTTTGTCAGTTGCTTTATCTGCCATTCTCGCTGCATCGCCTGCTGTTTAGTCTCGTATTCTTCGTAATAAAAAAGCTCCACAGGCAATCTGAATTTCGTGTATTTGGCACCTTTTCCGCTGTTGTGTGCGGACAGGCGGTGCTCTAAATTATTGGTCCAGCCCGTATATAAAGTGCCGTCGGCACAGCTTAAAATATATGTATAGTTCATTATTCCGCCATTTTTTATTTTTATTGTATCATATTCACCGGCGTATGTGTAGCTTAAAAATTTTTGTATTTACCGTATTCTATCTTTTACACCGTGATAGCGAGCCCTGCTTTTGTTTAAGAATAGGGCTCACCGCTTTTTTTTGCAAAATCAGGGTAAGCCTATGAAAAACGAGGGTTTTGAATGAAAAATTCAAAACCCTCGCCGGGCATCATAAACACCGACTTTGTAAGCCCTGCATCTGTTTTGCCTATTATTATGGTGTCCTCGAGCGGATTTGAACCGCTGGCCTTCCCCTTAGGAGGGGGACGCTCTATCCAGCTGAGCTACGAAGACATTTATGAAATTGTTGCCAAAAGGCTGCTGTGGACACGGACGCTTTACCCCTTGTGAGAAACGCACACCCCCATTATCTTATGGGGCATATTTGGCTTTTCAGCGCCATTTTGACATTGGCAGTGGTATGCTGTGGCAAAGCTTTATTGGCTCGCCGTCCACCTTTTAAAATATCCACCTATACATTTTACCTCATATGAAAGAAAAAATCAAGTTGTAACATTATTACAAATGTAGTATAATTAAAACATATCTTTATCACATATGTAAATTTTTTATTTTTTACCTATGTGGAGCGCTTAACCCACCTTTTTAACATCAACACCAAATCAAAAATGAATTAATTCAACGGAGGGCAATCGTGAGCAGCCATCTTTACAGTAAGAAATATATGGAAAAAAGGAGTCAAGCCGCTGTGCTTTCTCCTATGCGAATTGTAGTCGTAAGCTTTGTACTGGTCATTTTGAGCGGCACATTACTGCTTTGCCTGCCATTTGCCACAAGAGACGGGTCGATTGACTTGATAGATGCACTCTTTACTGCCACCAGCGCAACCTGCGTTACAGGGCTTATAGTTTATGACACCTATTCAAAATTCACCCTTTTCGGTCAAATTGTCATCATCTGCCTCATTCAAATCGGAGGTCTCGGGCTGGTGAGTTTCACCACCTTTTTCAGCATCGCAGCAGGCAGAAAATTAGGATTTAAAAGTTTGAAAATTGCCTCTTCCTCCTCAAGTTTTGATAACTTGGGTGAAATTCAAGGTTTATTTTTCACAATCTTTAAGGTCGTCGCAATGTGCGAGTCCATCGGAGCACTGCTTTTAGCCACTGTCTTGGTGCCAAAATTCGGCATTATAAACGGGCTATGGCTGAGTGTATTCACCAGTATCTCGGCTTTTTGCAACGCCGGATTTGACCTTTTCGGTCAAGTCAGCCCATTTATTTCTCTTATGGGCTTTTCAAACAGCATAATAGTTAATTTTACTGTTATGGGTCTGATAATATCGGGAGGCCTGGGCTTTACCGTGTGGCACGATTTTATGTTCTATAAAAAGCAGGGCAAATTTAAAATATCTTTCCATTCAAAATTGGTTCTTATAATGACAGCCAGTTTGATATTCGGCGGCGCATTCATCATCTTGATTTTGGAGTGGAACAACCCAAACACTATGAGAGATTTGCCTGTTTGGGAAAAAATTATGGCGAGCTTTTTCCAGTCTGTCACCACTCGTACTGCCGGATTTAACACCATAGACCAGAACGGTATGTACGGTTTGAGCAAGGCGGTCTCCTCCTTTTTAATGTTTGTGGGAGCAGCCCCCGGCGGCACAGGCGGTGGAATAAAGGTCACAACCTTTGCGGTTTTAATCGTCACGGTTTTCAGCGTTGTGCGTGGGCGCAGTGAGGCGATTTTCTTAGGTCACAAAATTGATAAATACACCGTTTATAAATCGCTCTCTATCACTTGTCTGGCTCTTTTGGCTGTGTGCATCACCAGCCTTACCGTCTATTATACCTCCAATAACCCATTGGTCACCGGAATAAACAGCTTGTTTGAGTCCTTCTCCGCCTTTGCCACAGTGGGTCTTTCCACCGGCGTTACAGGGGTGATGAGCTTTGCAGGTAAGATTTTCACCATACTGTCTATGTTTTTAGGTCGTGTGGGGCCTGTTACCTTGGCTATCTCCCTGTCTTTGAAGTACAATGACTATTCACAAAGAGAGATTGTCCCTGACGGCAAAATCACCGTGGGCTAAGGTGTTTTATCTTCTGCCCCTTTAACTCTTAATCTTTTAAAATAAAAACCCTCCTAAGGTAGTCTTTCTACCAAAGGAGGATTTTTTGTTGTATATTTATCTGTTCTGTTTAAAAATATAGATTTTTTATTATGTAACTCTAAAAATCAATATCCTATGATAAGACCTTTTTCCATAGTGTAAAAAGTGGTGAGACCCTTGCAATCCAATATGGTGACCTTATCTGTATCTAACTTTTCCATAATGAGAGCCTTTGCATTTCTTGCGCCGATAGGATTTCTGCAATGAGAAATTACCACGGGCTGGTCTTTCATAGGCTTTTTCTGCTTCATTATGTCCACCATAACCTCTATGGCACTGCGCTCGCCTCTGGGCTTTTTAACCACATCAATCTCGCCCTCAGGTGTGCCCACAGCCACCGCACGAATACCTAAGTGCGTCGCCATTATCCCAGCCAAAACACTCATTCTTCCGGTTTTGATAAGGTTGTCATATCCGCCAAGAGCGAAAACAAGGTTTGTATTTTTGCAGTATTCATCTAACATATTGCTTATCACATCAAATTCCAGCCCTTTTTCAATGAGCTCTTCCGCCTTCATCTTCAAAAGAACCATCTTGCCGGCGGTGGCTTTGGAGTCTATGATATGCACTCTTTTTTCGGGGTGCTCTTCCATAAGCATCTCTTTTGCCAATCTGGCTGAGTTAAATGTACCGCTCAAGGCGCCTGTCATGGTGATACATATGGAGTTGTCCGCCTTTGCAAAGCAAGAATAAAAATCTTCGGTAGACGGGCAAGCGCTTGAGGACGCACGTTTTTCTTCTTTCATAGCCTGCAAAAGCGATTGAACATCTAAATTTTCATCATCTCTGAACTCTTTTTCCCCCACGATGATGGTCAGTGGCACGATATCAAGCCCTATATCACCTTTTGCGTCGGCGGCTGTAAGGTCACTGCTTGAATCTATAACTATATTCCATTTCATATTTTACCTCATTTTTATAACTGTTGTATTTAATTTCTAAAACCATATTAACGCATTATACAAACAATGTCAAGTGCCATTTTTGTACTTGACGTAGTTTTGAATATGACTTATACTATATATAAAATAAGTTAGGAGATTTCTATATGAAATTTAATTATATATCCCAGTTTAAAATGCCACGATACAATCAGCTGCCCGGTATTGATTTATATATCGACCAAGTGCTGGTTTATATTGAGGCAATATTTGCTCCCCTTGAAATTTCCGGTGATGAAAAGCCCCTCACCACCTCAATGATAAACAATTATGTAAAAAAAGGCATCGTGCCTCCCACTGTGAAAAAGAAATATTCCAAGGTGCATATCGCTTATTTATTCATCGTCTATATCTCAAAACAAATTTTTACCATAGATGAAATAGGCAGAATGATAAGGATACAAAACTCCTGTTTTGACATTGAGACAGCCTATAACTATGTGTGTGACGAGTTAGAGAGCATCTTATATTCCACATTCAATGAAATACCCTTGGCTGAGGATTCCAGCAAGACAAACGCACAGCAGAGGTATTTTGTTCGCAATACTGTCATAGCTTTTTCAAATAAATTATACACCCAAAAGCTTATGGAGGTCTATGACACCCTACTGCCCCAAGGGGAAAATGAGATTTTATAAAAACTTAAATATATATCCTCAAAACATATCGCCTTTGATTTTTTTATCAGGGCGATATTTTCTTTTGAAAAAATTTTACATACATTTTTTTATTTTTCTATTGACGTTATCGATATTCGATAGTATACTGTAATCAGAATTAACGATAATCGATAATACAGAGGTGATATTGTGGCGAGAGAAAAATTTCAAACTTTGACCGAGCAGATGTTCTACATTTTATTGTGTCTGCAAAAAGAATGTTGCGGTATGGATATAATGGGAAAAGTCAGCGAGATGACCGAGGGTCGAGTGTCCATAGGTCCCGGCACCCTGTACAGCCTTTTGGACAGTTTTGTAAAGGCGGATATGATTTACCAAACAAAGGTTGAGGGGCGCAGGCGAAGTTATCTACTCACGGATATTGGCACACAGGCGCTGAGGAGCGAATACGAAAGGCTCCAAGCCGTCGCCTGTGACTATGAGAAATACAACTTAAAATCTGAGGAGGATTTTTGATGAAAACAACAAAATATGAACTCGCACAATTTCAATTTTACAGCAGCGAAGTCATCACCGAACATCTGAGCAAAATGGCGCAAAAAGGCTGGCAGTTGGATAAGATTACTCAGTTTGGCTGGAAATATAAAAAAATGCAACCACAGGATTTAAAATATTCTGTCACTTATTTTCAGGAGGCATCGGAGTTTGACCCATCGCCTACCCAAGGTCAGGAGGTATTTTTTGAATACTGCAAAGAAGCCGGCTGGGATTTCGTGACCCAGTGGGCTCAAATGCAAATTTTCTCTTCCTCTATGGAAAACCCCACCCCTATTGAAACCGATGAAAGGGAAAAACTAACAGCCATTCACCGTTCTATGAAAAAGACTTCGTTTCCCAGTAACTTTATGATGATTGGGATTTCCATATTACAATTATATATGGTAATTAGCCGTTTGATAGACAGCCCGGTGGATTTTTACTCTAATTGGCTCTCCCTTTTCAATACGGTAGCTTGGGTACTTCTGCTCATATGTTTTATATTGCCGCCACTGAATTATTATATTTGGTATAAGGGCTCTAAAAAATCCGTGGAATTAGGCGGCAGTTGCCTTGAAATGCGGCGATTGGGCGAGGGCGTATCAAAATTTGTCACAGCCTTGGCACTGATATCGCTCCTTCTTGTGTATATCGGTTCTTCATTGAGCAACCAAAATTATTTTATATTTTTTCTAACTTCTCTGCCTGTTCTTGTAACATGTTTTACAGCAATATGGCTGAAAAATAAGATGAAGGAAAAAGGGGTATCTAAAGCCCTTAATTTTGCCTTGACCTTGACCGCCTGCATCGTCCTATCCTTTGCGAGTATGGGACTGATGACCTTGATGATTTTTAAAGGTGTATCCACAGGAGGTTTTCATCGCCCGCCATCGTCCACCCACACTATCACTTACCCCGACGGCAGCCGTCAAGAAGTGGACATTTACACTGATGACATACCTTTAAAAATCGAGGATATGCAGGAGGTGGACTATGAAAATTACTCTTATAAATCAGAGGAACAGAGCTCTAATTTAGTGTCCAAAACCACCGTCACCCAAAGGCCTTTGCCCTTTGATGATCCAAGTCTCCCAAGCCTTGAATACAAAATTATCGATGTAAAATTATCCGCCCTATTTGACAGCTGTTTGAAAGAATGTCTTAAATCCGATAAGTGGGAGAAGAAAATGCCTGAGTTCGACCGCCGTGCCTACCGCAAAATGCAAGACGCCTCCTATCTGTCTGATGAGGCATATCAGAGGTATCGAGGCGATGACCCCTTGGCTGAATATGTTATATGTTTTGGGAACCGTATTGTATGTATCCACTTTGAAGAAATTCCCAGTGAAGCGCAGTTGACAATCGCCTCACAAAAGTTGAGGTAGCGACCGCTTTGACCGCTGTCCATAAAATATCCACTTTGAAGAAATCCCCAGCGAGGCGCAGTTGACAATCGCCTCACAAAAGTTGAGGTAGCGACCGCTTTGACCGCCGTCCATAAATAAATGACCCACACAGGTAGAACTAACTATCTATGTGGGTCATTTTTATGATTATTTACTTTTATTTGCTCTGCCTTTTGCAAAGCCTTGATGATTATTGACTTTAATTAATCCAAAATTCAAATATCTCAATTCAATAAGCCACCTTAAAAGGTATGGCTCTAAAAGACTAAACCGCTGCAAACTGCTTGATTATCTCGCAGATAGTCTTGGTGCATTTCTCCATATTTTCTTCAGTCACGCACTCGTATCTGCCATGTGCGTTCATTCCGCCTGTGCCAAGGTTAGGGCAGGGCAATCCCATATAACACAGCCGTGCGCCGTCTGTGCCGCCTCTTGCCGCAGAGCTGCGAGGGGATATTCCAAGGCTTCTTATGGCACGCTCGGCATACTCAATAACTTCAAATACAGGCAAAATCTGCTCTTTCATATTGCGATATTGCTCTGTCAAGGTGAGGGTACAGCTACCCTCTCCGTATTTTTTATTGATAAATTCAGCTAACATCTTCAAATACTCTTGCTTTTCTTGAATTTTCTGTGCATCGTGGTCTCTCACTATATATTCAAGAGTGGTTTTTTCTGTGGAGCCTCTTGTCTCAGTGAGGTGATAAAAGCCCTCAAAATCAGTGGTGTGCTCAGGTTTGTCAAATTTTGGCAGCAAATCGTTAAACTCAAATGCCATATACTGGCTGTTGACCATCTTGCCCTTGGCACTGCCCGGGTGGATTGAATAACCGGTAAATTCCACCACCGCCGAGACTGCGTTAAAGTTCTCATAACATATCTCGTCGTAGGCGCCACCGTCCACGGTGTATGCCAGTTTTGCCCCAAATCCCTCCACGTCAAATAAATCCACCCCGTGACCTATCTCCTCATCGGGAGTAAAGGCAATGGCGACTTTACCGTGTGGAACATTCTCTTTTATCACAGTTTCCACAGCCTGCAAAATTTCAGCTATGCCGGCTTTGTCATCTGCGCCCAAAAGCGTCGTGCCATCGGTGGTGATAAGTTTTTGACCTTTTAAGTCTTTAAGTGAGGGAAATTCTTTTGGCGAGAGCAGATGTCCGCTGCCTTTTAGCAGCACATCTCCGCCGTCATAATTTTCAATAATCTGTGGTTTAACCCCAAAGCCGTTGAACTCGGGGGCGGTGTCCATATGGGCGATAAACCCAACACAGGGTCTGTTTTCATATCCTTTGGTGGCGCTCAAAACTCCGTACACTGTGCCTGATTTTATTCTGACGTCCTCAAGACCGATTTTTTTCATCTCTTTTACAAGAAACTCTGCCACGTTCAATTGAATATCCGTAGAGGGCGTGGTCTTGCTCTTGGCATCAGAGGGGGAGTCGATAGCTATGTAGCTCAAAAATTTTTCTAATACACTCATTATTTCTATTCTCCTTTTAATATGTGTTTTTTGCGGAAGCCGTGGCTTGTTCACCCTGTCCGCTATATAATAGTATTATCATAACATATTTTTATTGATTTTAAAACACAATTTGTAATATTTTTCTTAATAAATCGCTCTAATACTTTCAAATTTTCTCAAAGTATGTTAAAATATATAAATCTATATAAATGATTTTATGTACAATAATTTATAATAAGCAAAAGCTTGGAGGATAATTTTATGTTCAAGGGTAAAACTCTTTTAATCACCGGTGGCACAGGCAGTTTCGGTCACACGGTGCTGAAGCATTTTTTGACAACCAACATAGGCGAAATACGCATTTTTTCAAGGGACGAGAAGAAGCAAGATGATATGCGCCACGAGCTCCAGATGCTCTACCCCAGCGACAGCCAAAAAGTAAAATTTTACATCGGCGATGTGAGGGATATAAACAGCGTGAACAACGTGATGTCAGGGGTGGATTTTATCTTCCACGCCGCCGCTTTAAAGCAGGTTCCCTCCTGTGAGTTTTTCCCTATTGAGGCAGTTAAGACCAATGTTTTAGGCACAGAAAATGTCCTTACCAGCGCAATAGCCCACGGGGTCAAAAAAGTTGTCTGCCTTTCCACCGACAAAGCCGCCTACCCTATTAACGCAATGGGTATTTCAAAAGCGATGATGGAAAAAGTTATAGTGGCAAAATCCAGAACCGTCGACCCTGAAAAAACTACCATCTGCTGCACAAGATATGGCAACGTGATGTGCTCTCGTGGCAGTGTTATCCCCCTATTTCGTGAGCAGATAAAACAGGGCAAGCCCCTTACCATAACCGACCCTAATATGACTCGCTTTTTGATGAACTTGGACGAGGCTGTGGATTTGGTGGTCTTTGCTTTCACAAATGGACAGGCAGGTGACCTTTTTGTTCAAAAATCTCCGGCTTGCACAATAGAGGATTTAGCTAAGGCTACCCAGTCACTTTTCGGCGATACAGGCATCAAGGTTATAGGTGCAAGACACGGTGAAAAGTTATATGAAACTCTGCTCACTGAAGAGGAGAGCGTCAAGGCAATTGACCTTGGAGGATATTATCGTGTGCCTGCGGACAATCGTGATTTGAACTATGATAAATATTTTGTGGAGGGCAGCACTGAAAAAACACTTCTGCACCAGTACACCAGCCACAACACTGAGAGGCTAAATATCGAAGGCACAATTGAAAAGATGAAAACTACCGAATATATAAAAGAGGAGCTTAGTCACCTTGAATAACACTAAAATCTTAATCACAGGCGCAAACGGTTTTGTGGGTAAAAATCTCACCGCCCACCTGAAGCAACTTGGATTTGAGAACCTTTATCTATATGACAGGCAGAGCACAATGGAGGAGTTATCCCTTTACTGCTCTGATTGTGAGTTCGTTTTTCACCTGGCTGGGGTAAACCGCCCTTTGGATAAAAAAGAATTTTATGAGGGCAACACAGATTTTTCAGCCACCCTTATAGAAGCTCTGAAAGCCAAAGGTAACCACTGTCCTATCCTTGTCTCCTCCTCCATTCAGGCAGAATTAGACAACGATTACGGCAAGAGCAAAAAGTTAGGCGAAGACTTGTTTTTTTCAAACCAGGATAACAAGGCGTTTGTATTTAGGCTTTACGGCGTTTTCGGCAAGTGGTCAAAGCCCAACTACAACACGGTTGTCGCCACTTTTATGTACAATGTCATACACGATATTCCCGTTTCAATCAGTGATGAAAATCATCTCCTCACCCTGTGTTATATTGATGATGTGGTAGAAGAGATAATAGCTTGTATCAAAGGAAATGCTTTTCAAGTAGCGGATCATTATGGTGTTAAAAAGGTTTATGAAATATCGCTTGGAGAGTTAAAAGAAAGAATTGAATCTTTTCCTTTATCAAGAAAA
>JAVVVT010000021.1:13194-19241 GCA_036652515.1 Oscillospiraceae bacterium | reverse complement strand
AGGAATAAGAACAGGCGGAATACTTTAAAAAGCTCCACCGATAAATTCGGCACTTATTACAAATTCATTACAGATGTGTTATATCTGTGTAGTAAAGAGGGAAGAACCATTGCATTTAAGTCTTGTTGCATATATAATTAGGTACATTAAATTATAAAGAGAATTCTTTAAATTACAATAAAATAATAAGAAATTATATGAGGGAACTTAAATTATGCAAAAGCTCTTAAGCAAGAACAGATGGGTGATAATGGCGGCTGCCATATCCATACAGGTATGCACCTCTTTTCCGGCGCTCTGGGCGGTTTTCCAGCAGAGTGCGGCGGACACTTATGGTATCACGCTGGCACAAAGCGCAATGGTATTCCCAATGTGCACAGCTTTTTACGGAGTTTTCTCTATTATAGGGGGCAAGATGCAGGACACTATGAGCCCTCGAGTGACCTGTATAATCGGCTCTGTATTTATGTCGGGGGGAGTTATCGCCTTGGCGCTTTTAGGCGAGGGGACAAATATAAACACCCTCTACTTGGCGTTTTCAATGCCCTTTGGCGGCGGCTGTGGGCTTATTTTTCCGGCTATGATAAATCCTGTGATGAAATGGTATGCAGACAAAAAAGGCTTTGCAATGGGTACCAGTGGCGCAGTTGCCACGGGTATTTTGGTCATTATGACCTACCTTTCAAAAACCCTCTTGGGGACTTGGGGTATGAAAAAAACGGTTTTCATATACGGGATTTCTTTCCTTGTGGTCTCTCTCATCAGCTGTATCTTCTTTGAAAATCCCACAGATGAGTATATAAAAGAGAAAACCGCACTTTCGAAAGTTGGCGGAAAAGGGGCAAAAGCAAGACCTGTTGTGGATTTTACCCCACGAGAAATGCTTAAAACAAACCAATATTATCTGCTTTTGGCGGCAGGCATATGCGCAGCACCTGCCTATATGCTCATCGCCCCCAGCATAGTCACTATGGGCGTGTCCCGTGGGCTTGATATAAATCAGGCGGTCTCTGCGGTGGCACTGGCCACAGGCACTTCTGCCATAGGCAAATTTATAATCCCCACGCTGTCCGACAAAATCGGGCGGAAGAAGTGTGCGGTGATTTTCTTGTCCATAACATTGGTGCTCTCGGTTCTGCTTATGAGGGCAGGAGGCACTTCACTGCTTATAATCTATCCGGCAATGGTCTGCGCACACGGTGGCTGGGCTATGCTTATAACGCCCTTTGGCAACGATATGTTTGGCTTTAAAAATGCAGGAACCAACAGCGGTTTAGTCAGCATTTACAGCACCGTTTCGGCGTTTGCGGGGCCTATTTTGGTGGGGGTTTTTACACCGCTACTCTTTGAGCACACAAACCATTATATAGCTATCGCCGGCGTAGGTGTGGCGGTTATCTGCATAGCTTTATTAAATCCGGACACCTCAAAAATTAAAGATAAATGGGCTGAAAATTCAGCCAAGTAGAGATAAAATATAATTTTCATCACAAATAAACAGTGTTAAAAGAAAAGAGGCAGATTATGAAACACCCAATAGCTAGTATGACCACCTCAAAAGGCGTGATAACAATTGAGCTCTACCCTGAAAATGCACCGAATACCGTGGCGAGTTTTATCTCTGCCGCACAAAAAGATATGTATAAAAACCGTTTGATAAAGCGTATAGTGCCAAATTTTGTCCTACAACCCTCCTACTGCTTTTTCGACGATAAAAGGTGCGACTTTATGATAGAGGGGGAGTTTGCCCACAATGGCATAGACAATCCCACCAAAATGGAAAAATGGACGGTGGCTATGGCAGGTGACGGGGACAAACAAGCCCACGGGACAGAATTTTTCATCACCCTGTCTGATGAGGCGGGGGCAAAATTGCAAGACAAATTTGCCGCTTTCGGCAAGGTTATCGCAGGGTTTGAAGAGGTGGAGAGAATAGAAAATCTGCCGACAAAACAGGTATTCCCACAGGGTGTAAACGCCACGATAAATCAGCCCATAGAAGATGAATATATGCTTAATGTCACGGTGGAAACCTTTGGGGAAATTTATCCCCAACCTGTAATTATTGGGGTAAAATAGATAGTCATATCCACAAAAGCCATAGCAATAGGGGCAAAACGCCTTGACAGCATAGGTAAAAGTGGTATACTGTTAATGTTAAATATATACTTTTTTCGTATAGCAAAGGAGTTTAAAATAATGGCAGAATGTAATCACGATTGTTCCTCCTGTTCATCAAATTGCGACGAGCGCACAGCGGCACCCGATAGGGTTCAGCCACACGAGATGAGCAAAATCAAGAAGGTTATTGGAGTGGTTAGCGGCAAAGGCGGCGTGGGTAAGAGCCTGGTGTGCAGTATGCTGGCGGTCAGCGCAAGTCGCTTAGGATATAAAACGGCGATTTTGGACGCAGATATCACCGGCCCTTCAATAGGTCAAATTTTCGGAATTAAAGACAAGGCAGTTGCCAATGAGATGGGGATATTACCCATAAAAAGCAAGACCGGCATAAGCCTTATGAGCATCAACTTTTTACTGGCTAACAACACCGACCCTGTGGTATGGCGTGGAGCTATGATATCCAATGCGGTAAAGCAGTTTTGGACAGATGTCATCTGGGACGATGTGGACTTTATGTTCGTGGATATGCCCCCGGGCACGGGAGATGTTCCATTGACGGTTTTCCAGTCACTGCCTGTGGACGGAATAATAATAGTCGCATCACCTCAAGAATTGGTCTCGATGATTGTGGAAAAGGCTGTAAAAATGGCGAATATGATGAATATCCCTGTTTTGGGATTGGTCGAAAATATGAGCTATGTTCAGTGCCCCGACTGCAATAAGAAAATTTATATTTTCGGCGAGGGCAAAGTGGAGCAGACAGCAGAAAAATATAAAATTCCTCTTTTGGCAAAGTTGCCAATCGACCCACAGCTCTCTAAGAACTGTGACCAGGGTGTAATCGAACTTTTTGAGGGCGATTATATGGATAAGGCAATCAGCGAAATCGAAAAACTCATGAAATAGGCGGACGTAAGTCAAGGCTTATTGTAAAAATATCACCTAAGACGGGAGTGGAGTGCCTTGAGCGTTTCACTGCGTCTTAGGTGTTTTTTTGACGCTTTATGGGGATTGGCAGGCGCTTTGCGCTTTTAAGTTTCAGACAAATACCCTTGAACGCATATTCAAACTATTTTTAGCCTTGTATATTTCTATTTATTAATATAAAATATGAGTATACTTTAATTGGGGGTGCAAAATGCAAGGTCGAGAGTTGATAGAGATTTTAGAGGACAACCCTGTTATCATAGCGGTAAAAAATGACGAGGATTTACAGGCGGCATTGAAAGAAAGCCCTCCGGTGGTTTTTGTCCTTTACGGAAATTTGAACAATATTGGCAGAATAACCCGGGATATAAAATCGGCAGGCAAACAGGCGATAGTCCATATAGATTTAATCGAGGGGCTTTTTCCCACGGCGGTGAGCGTGGATTATCTGTGCGACAACACCGATGCAAGCGGAATTATCACCACTAAATCACAGCTTATCAAAAAGGCAAAAGAGAGGGACTTGGTGGCTATACAAAGGTTTTTTGTGTTAGACAGTCTGGGGCTGCAAAATACTCTGCGGCAGTTAGAAGCTTCAGGGGCGGATTTAGTGGAAATCTTGCCGGGGGTTATGCCGAAAATCTTGAAAAAAATTGCCTCACACACCCACAAGCCCATCATTGCCGGAGGGCTTATATCGGATAAAGACGACGTTTTAGCCGCCTTGAGTGCCGGCAGTATAGGGGTGTCCACCTCTTGCCACAGGGTGTGGGGACTTTAAAAATCAAAATGTGGCAGCGGAGGGGAAAATGGTTAAGATAGGAAACGGCTGGGACGAAGTTTTAAAGGGAGAATTTGAAAAAGACTATTATAAAAAGCTTCACGATTTTTTGGCACAGGAGTATAAAGAGCATCAAGTTTTCCCCAATATGTACGATATCTTTAATGCGCTTAAATATACCGATTACACAGATGTAAAGGTGGTCATCTTAGGACAAGACCCTTACCATAATATAAATCAAGCCCACGGCTTGGCTTTTTCTGTGCAAAAAGGGGTGGACGTTCCCCCTTCTTTAGGGAATATTTACAAAGAGATTGAGGGGGAGTACGCTGTGAGTATGACGAAAAATTACGGCTGTCTCACCTCTTGGGCAAAGCAGGGAGTGCTGCTTTTAAACACCACCTTGACGGTGCGTGCTCACAATGCCAACAGCCATAAGGACGCCGGCTGGCAGATTTTTACCGATAGGGTTATCAAAGCGGTGAGCGACAGAGAAAAGCCCTGTGTATTTCTGCTTTGGGGCAGCAATGCCATAGCAAAGCAAAAACTCATAGACGCAAATAAGCACCTGATTCTCACTTCTCCCCACCCTAGCCCGCTCTCGGCTTATCGTGGATTTTTCGGCTGCGGACATTTTAAGAGCGCCAATGAGTTCCTAATAAAAAATTCACAGGAGCCTATTAACTGGCAAATCACACAGGAATAAAATACCAACAAAATAATTATGCGCCTTTAAATCCGGTTAGTCTTGACTGAAGATTTGGGGGCGTATTTAATTTTCAAAAAAACTATTGACAACTATCATTGTCGTGATATAATATATTTGACAATTAAACTTGTCATTTTGACAATATAATATTGCAAAAGAGAGGAGAAATAATGCCACTAATAAATAAGCTCAAAGAGTACCGAGCCAAAATAGACATAAATCAGCAGGAGCTGGGCAGCTTAGTGGGCGCCTCAAGGCAGACCATAAGCTTGATTGAGCGTGGGGATTACAGCCCCTCAATCCTTCTTGCGTTAAAAATCGCACAGGTTTTCGGGGCGAGGGTAGATGATATTTTTATTTTGACGGAGGAAAAATCAGATGAAAAAAACTAAAGAGAAAAAGGCGTTTGTCAAATTTATAGTCACAGTTATGATGTGGGGCTTAATAGGCGGAACTATTGGGTTTTGCGCCTCACATTTTTCACTGAATATCGGCGAAATGATAGAGCTGATTTTTCACTGGATTGTGAAAAGCTCGACGGTGCTTTTGGCGCTGTGCTATATTCCCATGGCGCTGGCGGCGGCAAACCTGATAAAAGGCAAAAAATATGTGGTTATGGCATTGTCACAGGAAGAGGAGGAACCTTTTCAAAAGGCGGACGATTATATAGAAAAAAGCATAACTTGGGGCTCTTATTCTATGATACTCAGCTTTGCGGCATTTGGCATAATGGCAAGCGGTATGATAGAAGGGGGGATTGCAGGCATCAAAGGGGTACTTATAAGTTTGGCGCTGTTTGTATTGCTGTTAATTATTTTGACGGTTTTGCAATATATGGCGGTGGAGGAAACAAAAAAGATGTACCCGGAAAAGCGTGGGAATGTCTTAGAAGAAAAATTCCAAAAAGATTGGTTTTTCAGCTGTGACGAAGCTGAAAGAGCAAAAATCGGAGAGGCGGCATATGCCAGCCATATGGCACTTGCAAAGGCGTTTGTAATATATTTTGCGGCGGCTGTTATGCTCAGTATAGTCATACCAATAGGTCCACTGCCTGTGATAATCATCTCCTCTTTATGGTTCATACAAAATATGACATATCTTAACACCATCAAAAAACAAAAGTGATAGGGCGATAGGGTAAGTCACTAAAAAAAATGTCAATAAAAAGAATATTTAAATAAATTTCGCTTGCATTTTGATATTGAAGCTGATATAATTAATCGAAATGCCAAGAAGGCAAACGCACACTGTCTTGGCAGTGTGCGTTTTTTTATAAAAATTGTGTCCCCACAGGGAATGAGAGGGCACATTATAGGGAATTTTTTTACACAGGAGGTAATTAGGGTGAAAAACTTATTTGAACTTGCCAGCCTTTCAGTAGAAGAAATCAATGGGATATTAAACCGTGCGCAGCAGTTTGCACAGGGTGAAAAGAGCAGGGCGGCAGAGGGTAAAATCGTAGCCAGCCTTTTTTTTGAGCCCAGCACAAGAACACAGAACTCATACTCC
>JAVVVT010000021.1:0-13184 GCA_036652515.1 Oscillospiraceae bacterium | reverse complement strand
TACTCCACGGCGGTCATGCGCTTGGGCGGTCAGGTATTGACCTTTAACAGCGAGGTCTCCTCAATGAAAAAGGGCGAGACATTCTATGACACGGTGAAAGTTTTTGAGTCCTTGGGCTGTGACGGGGCAATTATACGCCACAAAGAAAATGAGTATTATAAACAGCTTACAAATATAAAAATACCAATTATGTCCGGCGGAGACGGCACGGGCAACCACCCCACCCAGAGCCTTTTGGACTTGCTCACAATCAAACAAGAATTTGGCAGCTTTGAAGGGCTGAAAGTGTGCATAGTGGGCGATGTTGTCCACTCCCGTGTGGCTCACACAAACCTTGAAGTTATGAAGCGTTTAGGTATGGAGGTTTACACCTCGGGTCCTGACGAGTTCAGAGAAGATGGGCTTAATTATATAGATTTTGACACCGCCGTCAAAGAGATGGACGTGCTTATGCTCCTTAGGATACAGCACGAGAGACTAAACGGCGAGATGAGTATGTCAAAAGAGGAGTACAACGCAAAATTCGGGCTGAATAAAGACAGGGTGCAGGCGATGAAACCCACCGCAATCATTATGCACCCGGCACCATTTAACCGTGGAGTGGAGATTGATGACGACTGTGTGGAATGTGCCAAAAGCCGTATCTTCAAGCAGATGTCCAACGGTGTGTTTGTGAGAATGGCAGTGGTGGAGCGCTCCCTTTTGGGCTGAAAAGGCAAGGGATAAAATATTCAATAAACGATAAAGCCTATAACATACAGGTGTGTCTGTGTGCTTAAAGTGCTTAGATATCGGGCAAAATCCAAAAGCAGTGCCAAGGGGATAAAACCTTTTTGTGCCACTATAAAAACGGAATAAAATATTAAAAAAATATTTTATCAATATATAAACAATAATTCTTTACTTATCTTATTACGTGTGTGTAAAAGTGGCAGTAATGAGGCTTGCTGTGCAAGCTTTACTGCTAAGAAAGGAAAACTATGCTCAATCTATTGCTAAAAAATGCAACAGTTTACTTTGACGGTGGCTTTCGCAAGGCTGACGTCTTAATAAAAGACGGTGTAGTTGCCAATATTGCCAAGGGGATTTCTGCGGAAAACACCCCTGTTATCGACGTTAATAATTTTTATATTTTGCCGGGCTTCGCTGATGTTCACGTTCATCTGCGGCAGCCTGGTTTTTTGTATAAAGAGACTATCCAGACGGGGACAAAGGCGGCGGCAAAGGGCGGCTTTACACTTTTGGCGAGTATGCCAAACTTAAATCCTGTGCCTGACAGCGTGGAAAATATGCTGGTGCAACAGGAGATAATCCACACAGAGGCGCTTATCAAGGTCATACCTTATGCAGCTATCACCAAAGGGGAAAAGGGCGAGGAATTAGTGGATTTTTCACTCCTTAAAGACAAATGCTTCGCTTTTTCCGACGACGGCAAAGGGGTGCAAAAGGGTGAAATGATGCTGAAAGCTATGGAGGGGGCTCACAAGGCAGGGAAAGCTATCGTAGCCCACTGCGAGGACGAAAGTCTGCTGAATGGTGGATATATACATCAAGGCGAATACGCAAAACTCCACGGACACAGGGGCATAAGCAGCCAGAGCGAATATGCTCAGGTGGCACGGGACATAGAGCTTGTAAGGCGCACGGGCGTTCAGTATCACGTCTGCCACATCTCCACAGAGCAGACGGTGGAATTAGTGAGAAAAGCAAAGGCGGAGGGGCTGAGGGTGAGCTGCGAGACCGCACCCCACTATCTTGCCTTTACGGATATGGACTTGCAGGAGGACGGGCGTTTTAAAATGAATCCCCCTATCCGCTCTGAAAAAGACCGAGCGGCTCTCATAAAGGGAGTGCAGGACGGCACAATAGAGGTGATCGCCACAGACCACGCACCCCACAGCTTAGAAGAAAAATCAAAAGGGCTGGAAAAAAGCAATATGGGCGTGGTGGGAATAGAGACTAGCTTTGCGGCAATCTACACCTATATGGTGAAAACAGGCAAGATATCCTTAGAAAAATTGGTGGAGCTGATGAGCATAAACCCAAGGGCGATTTTTGGACTACCCTATGGTATAAAAATAGGCAAAAAAGCGGATTTTACGGTGGTGGACACCCTATATGAGGAGATTGTCAGACCGGAAACGTTCGCATCAAAAGGAAGGGCGACCCCCTTTGAGGGACTGCCTCTCACAGGCAAAGTGAAGATGACGGTGTACGACGGTGAGATAGTATACCAAGATAAACTGCTGTAAAAGCTATATGCTTTTAGATAAATTATTGGAATTTTACAATTGAGAAGGAGGAATGAAACAGGACGGCGGTAAGCCTTAAAGACTGTTTCAAAACATTATGCCAAAGAGAACAGATATTAAAAAGGTGTTGGTAATAGGCAGCGGCCCAATAGTTATAGGGCAGGCGGCGGAATTTGACTATGCAGGCACACAGGCTTGTATCGCTTTGAAAGAAGAGGGATACGAGGTGGTGCTCATCAACTCAAACCCTGCTACCATAATGACCGATGTAAAAATGGCAGATAAAGTTTATATGGAACCCCTCACTCTTGAATATGTGGCGAGAATTATCCGTTTTGAGCGCCCAGATGCAATCGTGCCGGGCTTAGGCGGACAGACAGGGCTAAACCTCTGTGTTCAGCTGGGAGAAAAAGGAATATTGGACGAGTGCCAAGTGGAAGTTTTAGGCACCGGTATAGAGAGCATAAAAAAGGCGGAGGACAGGGAGCTGTTCAAGGAGATGTGCCAGGAGATAGGTGAGCCGGTCATCGCCTCTGAAATAGTCCACACCATAAAAGACGGCTTGAAAGCCGCCAAAGAAATCGGCTTCCCCGTGGTCTTGCGCCCGGCTTACACCTTAGGTGGTACAGGCGGCGGTTTCGCCGACACCGAAGAAGAGTTTTTGGAGATGATGGAGCACGCCTTGAGCCTCTCCCCCGTACATCAGGTATTGGTGGAAAAAAGCGTAAAAGGCTTCCAAGAAATCGAATTTGAAGTGATGCGTGATAAAACCGACAAGGCAATCGCCATCTGCGATATGGAAAATTTTGACCCCGTGGGCGTACACACAGGGGACAGCATAGTTTTTGCCCCTTGTCAGACCTTGAGCAAAGAACAGATAGCTATGCTGAAAGCTTCCGCCTTAAAAATTCTTAAATTCCTTAAAATAGAGGGTGGCTGTAACGTCCAGTTCGCTTTAAAGCCCGACACAATGGAATATTTCTTAATCGAAATCAACCCTCGTGTCAGCCGTTCCTCCGCCCTTGCCTCCAAGGCGACAGCCTACCCAATAGCGAGAGTTACAGCCAAAATCGCAGTGGGTCTCACCTTGGACGAAATCCTTATCAGCGGTATTCCCGCATCAATCGAGCCGGCAATAGATTATATAGTGGCAAAAATGGCTCGCTTCCCCTTCGATAAATTTGCCTCAGCCTCAAACAAGCTCTCCACCCAGATGAAAGCCACGGGCGAGGTTATGTCACTGGCTCAAGGTTTGGGAGAAGCTATGCTTAAAGCGGTGAGAGGTCTTGAGATAGGCGTTGACCATTTGGAGATGAAAAAGTTTGCGGATTATACCAAAGAGCAGCTTATCACCGAGATTGCAACGCCTACGGACGAGAGACTTTTTGCCCTTTGTGAGGCAATCCGCAAGGGTGCCACCACACAGGAGATAGCAGATAGCACCAAGATAGTAAAACCGTTTATTGAGGCTTTAAGAGCCATTGTGGACTACGAAAAAGTCATAAAATCCTCTGTCAAGAATATAGACGTTTTAAGAAAAGCCAAAGATGACGGCTTCTCAGACAGCTACATCGCCAGATGCTGGGGAATGAGCAAGATAGATATCTACCGCCTGAGAAAAGAAAACGGAGTTATGCCCGTCTACCGCATTGTGGACAATGTAAAATATCAGCAGGAATATGTGCCATACTTCTACTCTTGCTACCACGGCGAGAGCGAAAATATACTCACCCCTAAAAAGAAAATTTTGGTGCTGGGTTCAGGACCTATCCGCATAGGTCAGGGCGTGGAATTTGATTATTCCACCGTACACGCAGTGTGGGCGATAAAAGAGGCAGGTTATGAGGCAATCATAATCAACAACAACCCCGAGACCGTCTCCACCGACTACACCACGGCGGACAAACTCTATTTTGAGCCCCTCACAGTTGAGGACGTGATGAACGTCATCAGCCTTGAAAACCCCGACGGGGTCATAGTCTCCCTTGGGGGACAGACTGCCATAAACTTGGCGCAGAGCTTGCAGGAGCTTGATGTGAAGATTATAGGCACAGGAGTAGAGGCTATTGAGAGAGCGGAAAACCGTGACAGCTTTGAAAAAATTATGCACGTTTTAGGTATACCCGAGCCGGAGGGAAAGGCTGTTACCAATATTCCCGACGGAATAAAAGTGGCAAACCAAATCGGCTATCCTGTCTTGGTGCGCCCCTCTTACGTCTTGGGCGGCAGGGCTATGCAGATAGTCCACAGCGACACAGATTTAAAGAAATACTTACAGACAGCTGTTTTGGTGGACGAGGACCAGCCTGTTTTGGTGGACAAATACATCATAGGCAAAGAACTGGAAACCGATGCCATATGTGATGGCAAGGACGTGTTTATTCCGGGCATTATGGAGCATGTGGAGGAGACGGGCGTCCATTCAGGAGACAGTATAAGCGTTTATCCGGCGCACACTATCTCAAGGCAGGTAAAGCAGACAATCATAGATTACACTGTAAAATTAGGTCTTGGAATAGGCATCAGAGGGCTGTTCAATATTCAGTTTATAGTGGACGAAAACGATAGGGTCTATGTTATTGAGGTCAACCCTCGCTCCTCAAGAACCGTCCCATTCTTATCAAAGGCGACAGGCGTGCCAATGGCTAACATAGCCACAAAGGTGATGTTGGGGCAGAGCCTTGAGTCCCTGGGCTACGGCACTTATGTGCAGCAGGAGAAAAAACGCTGGTATGTGAAGGTTCCAACCTTCTCCTTCTCAAAAATTCGTGGGCTTGATGCCTACCTCTCCCCTGAGATGAAGTCCACAGGAGAAGCCATAGGATATGACATCAGCTTAAACCGTGCCCTGTACAAGGCTTTGCAGGCGGCAGGCACAAAGGTGCAGAACTACGGCACAATTTTTGTCACTCTCGCCGACAAGGACAAACAGGCAGGTCTGCCCTTAATCCGTCGCTTTTACAACTTGGGATTTAATATTGAGGCGACCCACGGCACGGCGGAGTTCTTAAAGAGAAATGGCATCAGAACAAGGATTAAAGAGAAAATTTCAGAGGGCAGCGACGATATAATTCAATCCATCAGAAAAGGCTATGTGACCTATGTCATCAACACACAGGAGATAGATGCAGGCACACGTCAAGACGGATTTTTAATCCGCAGATATGCAGTTGAAAACAACGTGAGCGTCTTCACCTCATTGTCCACAGTCACCGTGCTCTTAGATGTATTAGAAGAGATTACATTGCCTGTGTCCACCATAGACGCACAGTAAATTATCCGAAAAAATCCAATAAGTACAGATTTAGGTCACATAAGAACAATCAATCTTGCCTTTTATGTGACCTTGACTGTAAAATAACAGACAGAAAAGGAGTGATTTGATGTATAAAAGAGACAGTTACACTGTTTTGAAAAACAAAAAAATTGCAAAAGACGTATACTATATGGTCTTAGGGGGGGACACCTCCTTTATCAGCGCACCCGGTCAGTTCATCAATATAGAAATTGAGGGATTTTACCTACGCCGTCCTATTTCAATCTGCGACTGGGACAAAGAGAGTATCACAATCATCTATAAAGTCGTGGGCAAAGGCACTGAAAAGATGGCAGAGATGTCACAGGGTACGGTTTTAGACATCTTGACGGGCTTAGGCAACGGATTTACCATAAAAGACGGCAGTGTAAAGCCACTTGTCATCGGAGGAGGGGTTGGTACACCCCCTATGTATGCGCTGGCAAAGGCTTTGATTGCAAAAGGTGTGCTGCCCACGGTGATTTTAGGTTTCACCTCCAAAGAGGACGTTTTCGGCGAAGAAGAGTTTAAAGCGCTGGGCTGTCCTGTCCACATCACCACCAACGACGGCAGTTATGGCACAAAAGGCTTTGTAACCGATGTTATAAACACCCTTGAAGATTATGATTACTTCTACACCTGTGGACCTATGGCTATGCTTAAAGCGGTTTCCAAGGCTACCCACACACAGGGACAGCTCTCTTTTGAAGAGAGAATGGGCTGCGGTTTCGGGGGCTGTATGGGTTGTAGCTGTGAGACCCTCACAGGCAGTAAAAGAATATGTAAAGAGGGCCCTGTTATGCTAAAGGAGGAGATTTTATGGTAAACACAAAGGTGACCTTGTCAGGCTGGACATTGGATAATCCCGTTATTCCCGCATCAGGCACATTCGGCTATGGCAATGAGTACAAAGATTTTTACGATATAAATATCTTGGGCTCATTCTCCTTTAAAGGCACCACGCAGGAGCCTCGCTTTGGCAACCCAACCCCGAGAATTGCCGAGTGTCAAGGCGGTTTGATAAACTCGGTGGGCTTGCAAAACCCCGGGATAGAGGCGGTTATAAACCACGAACTTCCCCAGTTAAAGACATTTTTCAATAAAAAAGTCATTGCCAATATCAGCGGATTTTCCATAGAGGAGTATGTTCATTGCTGTGAAATTATAGACAAGCAGGAGCAGGTGGGGATAATCGAGGTCAACGTGTCCTGTCCTAACGTAAAACACGGCGGAATGAGTTTCGGTATGGTTCCCGAGCTGGCGGCACAGGTGACAAGGGCAGTAAAAGCCGTCACCACCAAGCCTGTATATATTAAATTGAGCCCGAATGTCACAGATATAGTCTCCATAGCCAAAGCTTGCGAAGAGGCTGGCGCAGACGGGATAAGCCTTATAAACACCCTTTTGGGCATGAGAATAGATATTAAAACAGGCAAACCGGTAATCGCAAACACCGTGGGCGGATTTTCAGGTCCGGCGATTTTCCCGGTGGCGCTTAGAATGGTCTATCAGGTGGCGCATGCCGTCAAAATCCCAGTTATAGGTATGGGCGGCGTGTCCTGTGGTGAAGATGTTATCGAAATGATGTACGCAGGAGCATCGGCGGTGCAGGTGGGTGCGGCAAACTTGAAAAACCCCTATGCTTGCAAAGAGATAATAGAAAGCCTCCCCTCCATTATGGCAAAGTACGGCATTTCTGATTTAAACGATATAATAGGCAAAGCCTAAATTAAAGGAGAAAAAGATGAAAAGAGACGTGATAATAGCCTTGGATTTCAAAGACGGTGTGACGGCGCTTAATTTCCTTGATAAATTCACAGAGGAAAAACCATTTGTAAAAATCGGTATGGAGCTTTTTTATGCTGAGGGTCCCTCAATAGTCAAGGCGGTAAAGGACAGAGGGCATAAGATATTCTTGGATTTAAAGCTGCACGATATCCCAAACACGGTGAAAGGCGGAATGAGAAGCCTTTCAAATTTGGGTGTTGATATAGTCAACGTCCACGCCGCAGGCACCATTGAGATGATGAAAGCCGCTTTGGAGGGGGTTGTCCGTGAGGACGGCACACGTCCATTGGTCATCGCAGTGACACAGCTCACCTCCACCAGCGAGGAGAGAATGCAAAAAGAATTGCTGATAAATGCCTCCATAAATGACACCATTGTAAAATATGCCCTAAACACCAAAGAGGCAGGGCTTGACGGAATAGTCTGCTCACCCTTAGAAGCAGGAATGGTAAAAGCCGCCTGTGGAAAAGACTTTTTGACAGTCACCCCGGGAGTGCGCTTTGCCGACGGCGACATAGGAGACCAGGTGCGTGTCACCACACCCCAAAGAGCCAAGGAGATAGGCACTGACTACATAGTGGTGGGAAGACCAATAACCAAGGCAGAAGACCCGCTTGCGGCTTACAGGCGCTGTATGAAAGAATTTGCGGAGTAGATTTCACACAAAACGGGATTTAGCTTATTCTTATACGAGGCAAATGCCATAGTTATCGTGTAGATTTTACACAAAACGGGATTTTACGCTTATTCTTATACGAGGTGAATACCGTCATTATTGGTGTAGGTTTTACACAAAACGGGATTTAGCTTATTCTTATACGAGGCAAATGCCGTAGTTATCGTGTAGGTTTTTACATAAAATAGCATTTAAACTTATGAACATTATTTTTATATATTGAAAAGGAGAAATTATTATGGAAAAGAAAATTGCAAAGCATCTTTTGGATATCGGCGCTGTATTTTTAAAGCCAAATGACCCCTTCACTTGGGCTTCAGGAATAAAAAGCCCTATCTATTGCGACAACCGTTTGACACTTTCTTACCCCACAGTGAGAAGCGATATTGAGCAGGGTCTTGCGCAGATTATCAAAACACAGTTCCCTGATTGCGAGGCTGTTTTTGGCACATCTACCGCTGGTATAGCCCATGCGGCGCTGGTGGCGGACATACTTAAAATGCCTATGGGCTATGTGCGTGCCTCGGCAAAAGACCACGGCAGGACAAATCAAATAGAGGGTATGGTTACCTCAAAAGAAAAAGTTATAGTAATTGAAGATTTGATATCCACAGCAGGCAGCTGTGTAGATGTGGTAAATATTCTTCGTGAGGCTGGTTGTGAGGTTTTGGGAATTGTCTCTATCTTCACCTACAATATGCAAAAAGGTTTTGACCGTTTGGAGGCAAACCACGTTAAAAACGTCTCCCTTTCAAACTTGGACGCATTGGTTGAAGTGGCGGCAGAAAATGGATTTATCACCGATGGAGATATCAAAAAAATCCTAACTTTCCGTGCAAACCCCGGCGATGCCTCTTGGCAGACAATATAGCTTAACAATAAAAAATGAATACACGTCGCTCATAGCATCTGTCTATCAATACCATTTTAGGCAGATAATGTGGCGACGTGTATTTTTATATACGGCGGCGGGTATTGACAGCTATGGTAAAATATATCTTAGGCGTAAAACGCCTGATAGGTTCATAAGAACCATATTACAGGGCAGAATAAAGTAAAGCTACCCCGTCTTAATACAGAATTGCTTTACATCAGCAGAGCAAAATTACGGAGAACCGATGACAGAGATAATTGTAGACGCTATTTTAGACACGGCAAAAATGTTGCCAATACTATTTTTAACTTATTTATTTATTCAACTTATGGGGAAATATCTTTCCATAGCAGGAAAGACCGCCATAATCGCAAAGAGCAAGGCAGCACCCGTGGCAGGCGCATTGGTGGGCATTATCCCCCAGTGCGGATTTTCGGCGATGGCGTCCACACTTTACTCCCAAAGGATTATAACCGTGGGTACACTTATAGCGGTTTTTTTGTCCACCAGCGACGAGGCTATCCCTGTTTTATTAGCTGACAGCGGAAAGATAGGGCTGATTGGTCCGCTTTTACTGGCAAAATTAATCATTGCCACCCTCAGCGGTGTTATATTGGATATCCTTTTTAAGAAAACCCCTTTTGAGGGCAAAGAGCTCACACCTAAGGCGGACAAAGCTATCTGCAATGTCCATACAGGCTCTTGTGGCTGTTGCGACCACGAAGAAAACATCTTTGTTGGGGCATTAAAGCGCAGTTTAAACACGGGACTTTTTGTCTTGGCAATAAATCTTACATTGAATTTTGTAATAGAATATACGGGTTTTGCTCAGATGGGTGCCGTGGTAAAGAGCAATGGACTATCCCCTTTGTTTTGGGCGATGGTGGGGCTGGTGCCAAACTGCTCGGTGTCCATACTCATAACCAGACTGTATGCACAGGGTATAATATCTTTTGCCTCGGCAGTGGCAGGGCTTTGCGCAGGGGCAGGTACAGGCTTGGCGGTGCTCTTTAAAGAAAATAAAAATATGAAGCAAAATATAAAAATAGCCGCAATACTGTGGACTTTTGCCGCCGCTTCGGGGCTGATTTTGACAGTTTTCGGCTAAAATATAAAGCGATAATATAGGACAAATAAATTTAGTCCCCCCGTACAAACACTTGAAAAATCAAGAGTGTACTGAGGGGACTAAATTTATTTGTCCTATATTATCGCTTTATATTGGTATATAAACATAGGGCGAAAGTGACACAGAGTGCGTGGGTATATGGGTTGGAGAGTGCAGTAAACGCTACCCTTGCACCTCAACCACATATAAAAGTAGTTTCTATTTGACAGAGGCTATGGTCTGTGAGATTGTCACTTTATTCATCATATAAATGTAATTTTGAGTCCGCTTGAGTTATAAGCCTTATGGGCTTGCAAGGGTTTCCGTATGCGAGATAATCGTCGGGAATATCCTTTGTCACCACACTGCCAGCGCCGATAACCACGTTTTTGCCTATCCTTACGCCTCCCAAAACTACTACGTTACACGCCAACCAGGCGTTGTCACCAATATGTATATCCTGGGCGTATTCAGCCATTGTGGTGTTGCCTTGCTCATCAATTCCCATGCGTTCAGAGGCAATTAAGGGGTGATTTGTCGCCATAAGGGAGACATTCGGTCCAAAACATACATTGTCCCCGATGTACACACGGGCGTCGTCCATAATCACCGTGTTGAAATTTGCAAAGAAATTTTCGCCTATAAAGGTATGAGAGCCATAATTTATTTGGATTGGCCCTTGAAAATAATAAGTTTTCCCTATTGAGCCGATAAATTCACGGATAAGGGGAAGCCTCTCGGGGTCATACTCGTCCATGGAGTTGTACTTTTGGCACAGGGTGTGTGCTTTGTGCTTGATATCTTTCAGCTCTTTTTTTCGGGGGTCAAACATTTTTCCCGCAAAGATTTTTTCTTCTTCTGTCATAATTTTCTGCCTCCAAACAGTATAGAAATTTTATTGACGGGTTTTAAACAGCCCGTGAGTTTACACTTTATGCTCAATCAATTAAATTTTTGCATATTTATATACGATTATTTCGGTGTAAATGTATATTATATACCATACCATTTATTTGTGAATATTTCTATATCTTGGGGCGGATTTAATTGTTAATAAGTATTCACAATTTCTTAAAAACAAGGTAAATCCCTTACTTTTTCATAAATTTTTCTGATAGGTGCAGATATAGTTTGCGGATTTTTTTATGGAATAAAAGGCAAAGCCCAAAGGCAAATATAAAAAATATTAACGCCAAGAAAAATTGCAAGTCATGATAATATATGAAATTATTAAAACCAACCTTCCACAGCTTTTTCTGTGCATCATAGGCAAATATTGGCGCAGGGTAAATTTTTGATAAAATATAGGTGATAAATAAACTAACAGATGCAAATATCACAGAGCAAAGCCCTATAATATATCCAAATTTTGCTTTTCGTCCAGTGGTGTCGGCAGATATAGACGGCGTGGCAGGCTGGAGCTCAGAGGAAGAAATATTAACCTTTAACAGATAGTCGGTGCTCACGTTTAAGTGGGGTAATCATAAATAATAAGCAAATAAAAAACTCACAAGCACGCTATAACAGCGCATTTGCGAGTTTTTATTTTTGGTGGGAGCGGATGGATTCGGACCATCGAAGTCACTGACAACAGATTTACAGTCTGCCCCCTTTGGCCACTCGGGAACACTCCCACACTATGGAGCTGGTGGACGGAATCGAACCCCCGACCTGCTGATTACAAATCAGCTGCTCTACCGGCTGAGCTACACCAGCAATCAAATTGCTTAATTAATATACCATAAACAAGGCTCTATGTCAACACATTTTGCGAAAAATCTTCTCAAAAAACCAATAAAACCACAATAGAAGTATAAAAGATAGAAATTCATTGAAAATGGGGTGAAAACCATTATTTCTATTGACTTTCCCCCCTGTGGGTGGGGTATAATTAAAGAAATAGATGGCGGAAGTAGCCACAAAGCTTTAATGTTGTAATAAAAAGGAGAATAAAATGGAAAAAAGCAAGGTATATTTTAGCGATATGCGGGCTTTACCCGGAACAAATTTACTTATCAAGTTAGAAAAACTTATCAGAAAAGCAGGGATAGAAACAATAGATTTCCAAGATAAATTTACTGCCATTAAAATCCACTTCGGAGAGCCGGGCAACTTGGCATTTTTAAGACCCAACTATTCCAAGGTGGTCGCCGACGTGGTCAAGAGCTTGGGGGGCAAACCTTTCTTGACTGACTGCAACACACTCTATGTGGGAAGAAGAAAAAACGCTTTGGAGCATATAGATGCGGCTTACGAAAATGGATACACCCCCTTTTCCACAGGCTGTCACGTTATAATAGCTGACGGGCTGAAGGGGACGGACGAGACCCTTGTGCCAATCAATGGGGATTTGGTAAAAGAGGCGAAAATCGGCACGGCGATAATGGACGCAGATGTGTTTATATCCTTGAGCCATTTTAAAGGACACGAATCCACGGGCTTTGGCGGAGCGCTTAAAAATATCGGTATGGGCTGCGGAAGCCGTGCAGGCAAGATGGAACAGCATTATGACGGCAAGCCCATAGTGGATAAAACTATCTGTAAAGGCTGTAAAATGTGTGGGAAAAACTGTGCTCACGGGGCTATTTCTTTTGACGAAAAAGGCAAGGCATCTATTGACCAAGAAAAATGCGTGGGCTGCGGACGATGCGTGGGCGCCTGTGTGTTTGACGCTGTCCAGCCCAGTTGTGATGCCGCTGAGGACGATTTAAACCGCAAAATAGCAGAATACACCTATGCGGTGGTAAAGGGAAGACCACAATTTCACATCAGCCTTGTGATAGATGTGTCCCCTTATTGCGATTGTCACGGAGAAAATGATGTGGCGATGATACCTGACATAGGTATGTTTGCCTCCTTTGATGCGGTGGCGCTTGACCAGGCTTGCGCCGATGCTTGCAATAGGCAGACAGCATTTGAAAACAGTTATTTAGGGGACCAGATAAAAAAGCACGACCATAAAGATGATGAGGAAAAAGATATTTTTCATATGGCTCACCCAAATACCAAGTGGCAAGTCTGCTTAGAGCACGCTGAAAAAATGGGAGTTGGAACAAGAGAGTATGAGCTTATAGAAGTCAAATAGCGATATAAATTTAATGGGCGTATCACAGAGTAAAAAAGTGATACGCCCATATTTTTTTATTTAAAAGTATTTAAAGGGCTGGAGATATCATAGCTATAAAATTATA
>JAVVVT010000020.1:0-19261 GCA_036652515.1 Oscillospiraceae bacterium | reverse complement strand
ATAAATCATAATAGTGTCCACCCTTGCGCAAAAGCTGGGAGTGGGTACCCATCTCGATTATTTTGCCCTCGTCCACAACTATGATGATGTCTGCGTTTTTGACGGTGGACAGACGGTGGGCGATGATAAAGCTGGTGCGGTTTTTCAAAAGGTCACCGGTGATACTATTTATAAGCTGCTCTGTTTTTGTGTCTACACTGCTGGTGGCTTCGTCCATCACTAAGATTTTTCCGTTGGCTAAAAGGGCTCTTGCGATGCTCACCAATTGTTTTTGTCCCGTGGACAGTTTATCCCCTCCTTGACCCACCTGCGTGTCATATCCCTGGGGGAGTTTCTCAATAAAATAATGCGCCTGCGCCTGCTTTGAAGCGCTAATCACCTGCTCCATTGTGGCGTTTTGGTCGGCATACCGTATATTTTCCAAGATAGTGCCGCTGAAAAGGTGTGGGGTTTGCAGCACATAGCTTAAATTGCTTTGAAGCCAGAGCAAACTGCGTGTGCGATAGTCTGTGCCGTCTATGAGGATTTCTCCCGACGTTGGCTCGAAAAATCGGCAGACAAGGTTTACAAGGGTGCTCTTTCCCGCTCCGGTAGCACCTACGATTGCCACGCTTGTGCCAGCCTTGATTTTTAAGTTAAAATGCTCAAGCACATATGTTTCGCTGTCTGGATATTTAAAACTCACGTCCTTAAATTCTATATCGCCCTCAATTTTTTCCCAGTTTTCTTTTATGGGATTATATATGTCTCCATATTTTTTTATCACGTCGTCTTCATCTTTCACCGTGGGCTGTGCGTCCATCAACAGGTTCACCCTCTCCACATTTGCCTGAAGAGAGATAGCCGCCGTCATCGTGCGCAAAACGCTCTCCACCGGGTCGACGATAGTGAAAGTATAGTTGATAAAAACCGCCAAGGTGGCAATATCCATCAGCCCCATATTTACTAATTGGGGTCCCTCCCCCAAAACCACCGCCAATGCCAAGGTTCCCACTATGGTAAAGCAAGCGAAAAACACGTTTTCTATCCGCTTCATACTCATTGACTTAATGCGCATCTCTGCGTTTATCGCCCCGAACTCCTCGTTTGTCTTTTGTGCGGTATCTAACTCTTTTATGGTGGTCGCCCCGTTCACATTTTCATTGTAGGAGGCTGTCACAACGCTGTTCTGCCTGCGCACAACCCTGTTTGCCACCAAAAGCTTTTTTTGAAAATATCCGCCGATGACAAAAATCAAAGGTATGGTGGCAAAGACCATCAGCATCAATTTGAAATTAAGCCTCGCCATATTTACCCCTGCAAAAATCACATATGCGCTGTTGAAGAAAAAGTCTGACATTCTCCAGGAGAATACGCTACCCAAGCTGCCTGTGTCCGACATAATTCTCGCTAATATAAATCCCACGGGCGTGCTGTTGAAATACTCTAATGACAGCCCTTGCACATGGCTGAACAGGCTGTATCTCATATCTTTGCTCACGCCCATCTCAATTGATATAGCCTGCCTGCAATACACCACGCTACCCAAGGTTTGAATCATCGCCAGTGAGATGAACACAAGTGCGAATACCCCTATCCCCTGTGTGGTTTGTGGGGTGATGAACTGCCTTATGGCATACTGGGTCATCAAGGGGAAAACCGAGTCAAAAAATGCGGTTATCACCGTCGCCGTCAGCAATATGGCAACCTGCACCTTGTAGGGTTTTAAGAATTTTGCCACCCTTGACCACTCTTTATAATTAAACCTTGCGGCGAGAGCGAACTCGTCTTGATTATTCATTATGCTCTGCCTCCTGTTTCGTTTTTTCCATTATTTCAGACTGAATATTTACTATCTCTTTGTAAATCCCATCTTGCTCCATAAGCTGATTATGACTGCCCTGCTGGACAATTTTTCCCTCGTCTAACACCAATATTTTGTCCGCCTGCATAAGGGTGTTGACCCTTTGAGAGATAATTATAGTGGTCAGCCCCGAGATTTTTTCCTTGAGTTGAGCACGAATATTTCTGTCTGTAAGTGCGTCCACTGCGGACAAACTGTCGTCAAAGCAGAGAATTTTTGCCCCCGAGTAGAGGGTGCGTGCGATTGCCACTCGTTGTTTTTGCCCTCCGGACAGGGTTACGCCTTTTTCTCCCACCAAGGTGTCGTAGCCTTTTTCAAAAGCCAAAATGCTCTCGTGTACCTGTGCGATTTTGGCGCTCTCCTCCACCCTTTGCACATCTATAATATGGTCGTGTATGCCTATATTTTCTCTCACGGTCTTGCTGAAAAGGAAGGGTTCCTGCATCACTATCCCCACTTGACGGCGCAAGGTGTGGAGATTTATATCCTTGATGTTCACCCCGTCTATGGTGATTTCGCCACTGTCCACAGGATAAAATCTTGCCAAAAGCGCCAAAATCGTGCTCTTTCCGCTGCCGGAAGAGCCCAATATAGCCACCGTTTGACCGTGTGGCACGGTGAAGCTCAAATCTTTAAAAATCGGGCTGTCCTCAAAAGAAAAGTATACGTTTTTAAACTCTATATCGCCCTTGAAAACAAAATCTTGACCTGAAGTAAAATCCTCCGAGGGCTCATCGTATATCTCGGTTATTCTGCCTATCGCCACGGTGGCTTTGCTCATATTGCCTACTATTCTGCCCAAAGAGCGCACCGGCCAAGCTAACATACCGTTGTAAACCATAAAGGTGATGACCTGACCGGCGCTCACCTCTCCCCTAACTGCAAAAATCGTGCCTGCACAGAGCACTATCACCACCTGCAAGACGGTTAAAAAGTCTCCGGTTGACCAGTACCACGCTAAAAGATTGCCGACTTTTATCCACATATCCGAAAATTCGGTGTTCTTCTGCTGAAAAAAGTCTCTCTCGTATTTTTGCTTGCCGAAAGCTCGAACCACTCTGGGAGCGGACAAATTTTCTTGCACCCTCGCCTGTAAATCTCCCTCTGCCTCGTCCGCTGCCAAAAAGCGTTTTTGGATTTTGGAGTAAAAAATTATGGAGAACATAGAAATCATAGGCACGGTGATAAAGGATATCGCCGAAAGTTTTGCGGATATCCCAAACATAAACCAATACGCTATGGTAATTTTTGCCACCACACGCACAATATCCGTCAACTCTATGACAAAATTGCGCACGGTGTCAATATCCGAGGAGCACCTTTGAATGATGTCTCCGGTCTGGATATTTTTGTGATACGCAAAGCTTGCCCCTTGGAGTTTTTCAAAAATACTCTGGCGCATACCGTATCCCAAATTTTCTCCTAAACGATTGCTGGCACGAAGACGTGCAAACTCACACAGTGCGCTTATGGCGGTTAGTGTGGCGACGGCTGAAATTATCACCCACATATTGCTCAAGAAAAATTCTCTGCCCCCTAATTTTTCCACGGTGGGTATAAAAAATTCAGGTAGGTCAAAGGGGAGTGTGCCGATGACGCTGTCCACCACCACCCCTATTAATTTTGGCCCTAAAAAGCTAAAAAAAGAGCCCACCATTATGAAAATCACCGCCAGTATAAAATACCGCAGATTTCCTTTGAGTTGCTGTTTTAAAAAAGCTCTGCTATTCTTGTTCATAAAATAATTCCTATTGATTTTCTCGCCCTATAATATATAATGTAATTTAATGTATATTTAATTGTATCATACATTTAAAAATAAATAAACACCGATGAGGTATTTTAAAATGAGAATGAGACGCAAACCTTGGGCGAGACCCGAATTGGACGCAAGCGAAGTTTATATCAAAAACCCCCATGATTTTTATCAAAAATGGCAGAGCGCCTTTGACAAGGAGCAGCCTTTATTTTTGGAATTAGGCTGTGGAAAGGGCGGTTTCATCAGCAAAAAAGCCTTTGCGCACCCGGAATTTAATTTCCTTGCCTTTGACATCAAAAGCGAGGTCTTGGTCACCGCCAAAAGAAATATCGAAAAAGCTTATAATTCGCCCCACTGCCCCAACGTGAAAATTGCCGCTTTTGACATTGAAAGACTGCCTTTAGTGGTGAGCGAAGAGGATATTGTGGAGGGCATTTACATAAACTTTTGCAACCCTTGGCCCAAAGAAAAACACAAAAAGCGCCGTTTGACCTACACAAAGCAATTGGAGAGCTACAAAACTTTTCTTAAAAAAGGCGGTCGGATATTTTTCAAGACCGACGATGACGGGCTTTTTCAGGACAGCCTTGACTATTTTTTTGCCGCCGGCTACATCGTGGAATTTTTAACCTATGATATGGCAGAAAACCCCCTGCCCGAAAATATTATAACCGAACACGAAAAGATGTTTATGGATATGAATATCAAAATCAAAGGGCTGATAGCGCTATTGCCACAGTAGTTTTTCTCTCCTGTCGCAATAATTTCTTCCCCATCGCAGCAACCCCACTACTGTCACAGCAACCCCTCGCTCCTTGTCGTGGTTTATTCCCTGACAAGGAGTTTTTTTGTCCCCCTTGACTAAAATATCAATATTTTTTATCTCATAAGCTTATAGTATTTCAAGTTTTCCTTATTTATGTTACTATTGTGACAGAACACTTACTTTAAAGTCACTCTGCTGTAACATTGGCGATATAAAATAGAGGCACAGAACAAAAATGGAGGAAATTATGGAAATATTAAGAGCTGAACATATCTGCAAAATATACGGCGAGGGTGAGAACAAGGTTGTCGCTTTAGACGACGTTTCATTCTCCATACAGCAAGGGGAATTTTTAGCCATTGTAGGTGCCTCAGGAAGTGGAAAAAGCACCCTTCTGCATATTTTGGGCGGAGTTGACAAGCCCACAAGCGGCAAGGTCTTTATGGGCGATAAAGATGTGTATAAACAAAACGATGAGCAACTGGCGATTTTCAGGCGCAGAGAGGTGGGGCTAATCTATCAGTTCTACAACCTGATACCTGTTATGGACGTGGTTGAAAATATTACTATGCCTGTTTTGATGGACTACCGCAAGGTAAACGCAGAGCGTTTAGAGGAGCTTTTAACTGTGCTTGACTTAAAAGGCAGAGAAAAACATCTGCCGAATCAGCTTTCCGGTGGACAGCAACAGCGTGTTTCCATAGGCAGAGCTCTGATAAATGCCCCCTCGGTGGTGCTCGCCGATGAGCCCACGGGCAACTTGGACTCCACCAACAGCCAGCATATTGTGGACCTGCTCAAGCTCTCCAACAAAAAATATAAACAGACTTTGGTGGTTATAACCCACGACGAGGGCATCGCTCTTCAAGCGGACAGGGTCATAACAATCACCGACGGCAAGATTTCCCGTGACGAGGTAATCAGAAAATGAACATTCTGAACACCTATACTTTAAAGACCTTAAAGAAGAATAAGAGCCGAACAATCGTCACCATAGTGGGGATAATTTTATCCTTGGCAATGCTCAGCGGAGTGACAATCCTCATCGCCTCCGGACAGCGCTTTTTATTGAACATTGCAAAGCAGAGCTCCGGCGACTGGTATGGCTGTCTTTACGGCGCAGACAAAACAATCGAACAGGAGCTATCACAGGACGAAAAAGTCTCCTACCATTTTTCTATGCAAAATTTAGGTTATTCTCCCATAGAAGACCCCGTCATACCTACAAGACCCTATCTTTTCATCGGCGGGATTGACGAGGGCTTTAAAGAAAATATGCCTCTGTTTTTAGTGGAGGGCAGTCTGCCGCAAAATTCAAGCGAGATAATTTTGTCTCAGGAGTATACCTCCAACCACTCCCTTGATTATTCTTTGGGGGATAAAATCACGCTTGAGATAGGCAGTCGCTCTTTGGGCGGTGAGGGGCTAAATCAGTTCAACCCTGTTAACTTAGAGGTCTCGGAAGTTTTTACAAGTGAGCAAACGTGCACCTTTACTTTAGTTGGCATCTACCGCCGCCCGTCATTTGAGGAGTTCTCCGCCCCCGGGTATACCGCTTTGACAGCCCTTGAGGAAAACGCCGATTATCCTATGGATATCTATATAAAAACCGGCAAAGCAAAGGATATCGACCCTCTTACCCAGAGCTATTGCGACAGCTACCCTAAAGTTTCTTCCCAAAAAAACTACGAGCTCTTGCGATTTATGGGTATGAGCGGTGAAAGCACTTTTAATAAGGTGCTGTACGGGCTGGGAACGATATTGATTGCTATCATCGTGTTTGCCTCAATCTCCCTTATCTACAACGCTTTTTCCATCTCGGTCAGCGAGAGGATAAGCCAGTTCGGGTTGCTCTCCAGCATAGGGGCGACAAAAAAACAGCTCAAGCGCAGCGTCCTTTTTGAGGCTGTCGCACTGTGCTGTATAGGAATACCTTTAGGTATTTTAAGCGGTATGATAGGAATAAGCATAACTTTACTTGCCACAAGACCCTTGTTTGAGCTCACTTTCGGCGATGGTTATATAAACGGCTTTATCCCTTTTACCCCAGCGCCTTGGGCTCTCGCCTTGGCGGCTGTTTTAGGCATTATCACCGTGCTGATTTCCGCCTATATCCCTGCAAATAAAGCGATGAAAATGTCGGTTATCGATGCGGTGCGCAAGACAGGCGATGTAAAGCTCAGCAGCAAAGAAGTGCATGTAGGCGCTCTGTCTAAAAAGCTTTTCGGCTTTGAGGGCACAATCGCTTTGAAAAATTTAAAGCGCAATAAAAAGAGATATCGTGCCACAATCATCTCCCTATTTATGAGTATTGTGCTGTTCGTTTCCGCAATGAGTTTTTGCGATTATCTTTCTATGGGCTTAAATATGGTTATGGACGGCGCCGATCACGATATCGCCTGTCTTTATTATCCACAGAGCGAGGAGGGCGATGCCAAAAGCATCGCCGAATTATACAATGAGCTCCGCTCCCTGCCCGATGTGACAAACAGCAACTACATTTATCAAATATACTCGCCTTTGGCTATTGATTCCTTGGAGATAAATGAAGACTATGCTATTTATCTGTCCAATTACGAGAGCAGCGAAACGCCTGCTCAAGAGGGCATAACAACCCTCATCAATGTGCCTGTACTATATGTAAATAATGAGGAGTATCACAGCTACCTCACACAGAACAATTTAGACCCAGATGTGTATATGGACGCAAAAAATCCCGTGGCTCTTGCTGTAAATAAATCTAAGGTGTGGGACCCTGTCAGCGGTAAATATCATATCTACACACCTTTTAAAGATTGTGATTTCAAAATCACCTTCAAGGACGGCGGCAACCCCGTATGGGTTAAGGGACAGAGCGAAAATCTGCCTTTCGGCTTAGGGGCATACTCCAGTGAACTGTCTTTCCTCTTGCCTGAAAGCGCAAAGGCAACGGTTTACGCCGAAATACCACAGCTTGCATATGGCACCTCTTGCAATATGTTTTTTGATTCTCCAAACCCTAACAAGACCTACACCGAAATGCAGGAGTTGACCAAAGGCACAAACAAATATCTCTCTAATGTGGCACATGAAATGGCGATGAACCGTTCTATGATAACGCTTATAAACGTCTTTTCCTATGGCTTTATCGTCTTGATTTCTCTCATTGCCGCCGCCAATGTGTTCAACACCATATCCACAGGAATATCCCTGCGCAGAAGAGAGTTTGCAATGCTAAAAAGCATAGGAATGACCAACAAAGGCTTTGATAAAATGATGAATTTAGAGTGTATACTCTATGGGCTGAAGAGCACGCTGTACGGCTTGCCCGTGGCGATTTTTATATCCTACTTGATTTATCGAGTTGTTGCAAATGGGCTGGATACCACCTTCCGACTGCCCTATTACGGCATAATAATATCTGTGTTAAGCGTATTTGTGGTGGTTTTTTCCACTATGATGTACTCCACACGGAGAGTTAAGCGTGAAAATACAGTGGACGCTTTGAGGAACGAAAACCTATAACTTTCCCTCTATCTTTTACAAAAATCACCCATACAACAGCGATTAGGCTGCTCTGTGGGTGATTTTTCATCTGATAGAATATAACATATAGGCTCCGCTTGCCCGTTGTCCAGCATTTATTATATCCTAAAATATAGTTCTAACGGGGTATATAATACCTGTACTATGATTATCCGTCTAAGTTGGTCGCAAGATACAATGCGGTGAGAACCAAAAGTTTTTTCTGAGCATCGCTTAATATCTGCCCCTCTTCACTGAGCAATCCCACTATCCCCACCGCATCTCCGCCGGATATTATAGGGGTTATTCCCACCGCCGGCACAGTGGCTCTTGAGTGGGTGTAGATGACCTTTTCCCCCGGGAACTGCTTAAAATAGGACAGCCGTCCTGCGATGATATCCTCCGCCTCTTTGGCTATCCCCATACCTATCGCCTCTTTTTTTCCATTGCCCGAAAAAGCCACCACCTGGTCATTGTCGCAGATTACGCAAGAAAGACCGCTGACCTTATAAAGAGCGTCCGCATAGCCTTGGCTGAACTGTGACAGCTCCGCCATTATGGAATATTTTTTTAGAACGATTTCCCCTGCCTGTCCCGTAAAAATCTCTAGTGGGTCCCCCTCACGCATACGCATGGTTCGCCTTATCTCCTTTGGTATAACAATTCTGCCTAAATCATCAATTCTGCGCACAACTCCGGTAGCTCTCATAAAATATTCTCCTTGTATAGCTTTTGTTAATAGTATTGTTTGTGCTTTTTGTAAGATTTATGCAAAAAAGTAAAATTTCATTATAATTAATTATCCTCTGCGCTTGACAAACTTGTCTTACAGTGGTAATATAATATAGCATTATGCGCCAGTAGCTCAGCTGGATAGAGTACTTGACTACGAATCAAGGGGTCGGGGGTTCGAGTCCCTTCTGGCGCACCAATAAAAAGCTTGCGGACAATTACGTTTGTAGGCTTTTTATTTTTTATGATTTTTATAACTGCTATCAATGGGTTAGTGAGGAAAGCTTTTGTAAAATAATTAAGACGCTTTAATCAGGTTTTGAATAGTCAACAGGCAAAAGCAGCTTTTCCGCAATTTTTTTTGAATGAGCCGTAATCTTAAATGGATTTCCTCACCCAATCAAATCAAAAGCTCTTTTCAATATTTTTTATCACCTAAAAGGGACTATGCCCTCACAAGCACAGTCCCTTTGTTTTATCTTAAACTAAACTATATGGCTGATTTTCAAGCTCATATAGCGCCTCTTTACAGCCCTGTCCACCCAATTGAGCCAAGACCAAAGAGTATGACGAATGATGCCAACACCATTATTCCCACTATTGGAAGGGCAAATTTAAGCCATTTGTTTATTGGCACACCGCAGAGTGCCAATGAACCAGCCGTGACGCCCAGCGCCGGTGTGATAAGGTTTGTAAATCCATCTCCGAACATAAATGCGCAAACTGCCAAGTTGCCCGAAAGACTTAAAGCTTCTGCCATAGGCTGAATGATAGGTATGAGTATCGCCTGCTTTGCCGAGGCTGAAGGGATAAAGATATTTATTATTGTAACAACCAGTGAAATACCTATTGAGGCGAGCCCCTGTCCCAAGCCTTTCAGCGGAGATGCCAACACATAAACTATTGTGTGGAGTATGTTACCTGTGGACATAACAAGGCTCATAGTGCCTGCCATACCTATTATAGCAGCAACAAACGCCATACCTGCCGTACCTTTTGCAAAGGCATTGCCTATGTCATCAAAGGACATTCCTTTTATAAGTCCGCAGAGTATACAGCTTATAAACATAACGCCGGGCATAACCGCCACGCCCATATTCAAAATACTGTTCATATATACGATAACCGCATACTGTCCAAAGAATATTAAGGTAATCAAAGCGGCACGAGGGTTGAAATCGACTTTTTTTGCCTCTCCATCAGGAGTGCAGTCGGACAGCCAGTCGGTATTTCCCATAAATGATTTTGAGGGGTCTTTTGCCACCCTGAGAGCATACCAAAGGGTGTAGCCTAAACCGATAAAAATAATCAAAAACATTATGACAACACGGACGCCAAATCCGGAATAAGGGGTTATTCCCATCATTATCTGTGGTGTCATAGCTCTTGTGGGGCCCACTGCAAAGCCCACAAAAGAGGCAAAGAACGAAACGCCCACCGCAGCGATAGGGTCAAGTTTTAATTTTTTTGCAAACATAATGCCCATAGGCACGATAGCTATCATCTGGTCTCCGCCGCCAAAAGCGCCCTGTATGGCGATGATAAAGAACAGCAAGGGTACAAGCACCGTGACACCCTTGTCATTCAGCTTGTAAATAGCCCAGCTTATGATTTCATCAATCGCTCCTGTTGCCATTATAACGCCCACTGTACCGCCACCTATGAGCAGCAGTGACATTATGTAACTGGAGTTCATAAAGCCCTGAAGAAGCATTGTGAGGGCTTTCCACGGGCTGACGTGGGTTTGCTCTCCTATATAAGCAAAGCTGTCGCCCATCAATTTGCCCGTTGCCGGGTCTGTGGCGAATTGACCTGCCGGTATTATATAGGTCGCCAAGCTCATGAGCATAATCAATCCTAACATAAGAAAGAAAAGGTGGGGCATTTTAAATTCCCTCTTCTTCTTTGCCTGTGTTTTAACTGTACTTGCCATAGTTTTCTCCTTTCGAACAATTCCTGTGGGGAAAATCTGTCGCATATTTGTGCCCACTAAGACAAATCGCCTTAACAAATACCTATCAGACTTTGTGAATTATACACGTCCCTTTGCTCTAATCTTATCATCAGAGAAGACCCTTTGCAATGTACAAATTAGATGAAAAATTAACAGTTTATTTATAAATTACTCACATATTGTACACTAATATTGTATTTGATATCTTTTCCCCCTCTGCTCAAATTTTCGATTTATAATTCAAAAAGGCTCTGTAATAAATATTGAAGTAGATAGCAAATATAGCCTATAAAAGTAAAAAAAGACGAGGCATAAAGCCTCGTCTTAATAATTTATTGTGCTATTAGAATGCTACCCAGCCTGATTCTGTAAGGGCAAACATAACTACGCAGGAAATTGCTACAAAAGCAAGAACCTTAGGGAATACCCACTTGAACCACTTAGGGAATGGAACACCCGCCATTGCGCATGAACCGATTGTCCAGCCCAAGAAAGGCGAGAACAAGTTTGTAAAGCCGTCACCATACTGGAAAGCCTGAACAGCAAGCTCAGGAGCCATACCCAAAGCTTCGCTTATAGGCTGAAGAATTGGGATAAGGATAGCTGACTTTGATGAGGCTGAAGGAATGATAAGGTTTACAACTGCGATAACAAGTGTCATACCAATAGATGCCACTGAACGTGAGAGATTCATAAGAGGCAATGTGATATAGTAAACGATTGTGTGCAAGATGTTGCCGTCTGTCATAACGATACTCATAACTTTAGCAAGACCGATAACAAAGGCTACAAACGCCATACCTGCAAGACCTTTTGAAATTTCGCTGCCGATTTTGTCAAAAGAGAACTGGCCGATGATGCCGCAAACAACTGCCACTGTGATACTCATAGCTATCATCATAGGATACAATTTTGAGCTGTCGCCTGTGATAAGAGGATATGCAACAAGGATTGCATACTGTCCAAGATAGATGAAGAGTATAAGGCTTGTACGCCATGAAAGTTTAACTTCTTTTACAAGTCCTGCCTCAGCTGCTGAAACAACTGTTGCCTCAGGACGCCAGCCCTCGTCCCACATAAGTGAGAGCATTGGGTTTTTACGGATTTTTTTAACATATGAAAGTAGGAAAAGAAGTCCGACTATCATAAACAAGTTCATAGAGATGAACATTGTGCCGAAAGCGCCGTAGATACGAACGCCCATGAGCATCTGTGTGATAGACTGTTTTGTAGGGCCTGTGCCGAAACCTATCAAGGTTGCATATGTAGAAACGCCGATGGCGCAGATAGGGTCAAGTTTCATTTTCTTAGCGAACATAACGCCGATTGGAACAACTGCTATAAGAGCATCTGAACCGCCGAATGCGCCAAGGTAAACCATCAAGATAAATACGCAAGCAATAAGTATGCCCTCGTCTTTGTCCTTGAGTTTAAAAATAGCCCAGTTTAAAAATTCATCGATTGCGCCTGTGCCGATAACAACGGCAACCATTGCGCCTGATGCCATAACACACCAGCCAATCAAAGCTGAACCTGTGAGACCGCTGAGGATTGACATCATCATTTTAATTGGGCTGACCGGTGTTTGATGATCCAAAAGTTGGAACTGGTCACCTAAAATTTTACCTGTGGTTGGGTCTGTTGCAAACTGACCAGCCGGAATGATATACGTCAAAGCGCTGGTGAGGAGCAATAAGCCCATCATAATCCAGAACAAATGAGGCATTTTAAAAGCTTTTTTCTCTTTTTGCTCTGTTTTAACTGTGTTAGCCATAAGATATCTCCTTTTTTAATATAAATACAAATTAATACGTCGCTGTATATTTGTGCCCACTAAAGCACTGCTTTAACAAACATACCTTGCATATGCAATTTTGCACAACGCACTTTACTGACTAATTTTAACAGTTTAGACACATTTATACAATGTGCATATCGCACAAATTTAGTACACATTATTTAGCTATTATCCACAAATAATTTATAATCCAAAGGAAATTTTATGATAAATAAACACGTTCAAAAATTATTTTTCACATTTTGTCTTAATAAAAACAATAAATTACTGTTGATTTTGCACTACATTTATGGTAGGATAAAAATAACCGAAAAGTCGATGCCCACTCGGCTTTGCGTTAGGCGTTTTGTAATTCTGCTTTTTCGGCTACACGATGTGTTTCCTGTGCAGAATTGACTGTTTTGTTATGAAAGGAATTTTTATTATGTCAAATTTTGAAGCTGTAAAAAAACACGAGGATTATGTCATTGGTCTTCGCAGATACTTCCATGAAAACCCAGAGCTTTCAGGAAAAGAAGAGAAGACAATTGAAAGAATCTCCAAAGAACTCAAAGATTTAGGCATTGAACACGTCGTTATACCAAACGGCGGTATCCTCGCCACAATCAAGGGCAACAAACCCGGCAAAAAATCAGTTTTGCTCCGTGCAGACGTTGACGGCTTGCCTGTTCAAGAGACAGACGACAACCTTAAAGTCGGCGGCAGAACTTGCAAGAGCAAAGTTGACGGCGTTATGCACGCTTGCGGACATGACGGACATATCAGCATGCTTTTGGGCGCTGCCAGAATCCTTATAGAGAAAAAAGACGAGATTGCAGGCACAGTTTATCTTTGCTTTGAAAGAGGCGAGGAGAGCGCAGGCAACGTAAGATACATATTTGCTTATATTGAAAAGCACAACATTCAAATCGACTCCGCTTATGGTATTCATCTGCTCTCAACTTTGGAGACAGGCAAAATGGGTATCAACGACACAAATATGATGGCTGGAGCTATGGGCTTTAATGTAACTATCGAGGGAAGAGGCGGCCACGGCTCACGTCCTGACCAGTCAATCAACCCAATAGACGCATTTGCAGCTATCTACCAAGGTTTACAGGCTTTGCGCTTGACCAAAATCGACCCGTACAAGACCCTCACATACTCTGTGGGCGTTCTCAGCGCAGGCGTAGTGAGCAACGTAATTCCTCAGACTTGCACTTTCGGCGGCACAATGAGAACATTTGACCGTGACGGCGAGGGTATGGTATTCCGCAAAGAGCTTAAAAATCTTATTGACAACACCTGTGCAGCCTACAACTGCGTACCTACATACAACGCTTTCTCACTCCCTGGTTTCCCTGTTATCAACGACCCTGAGTGTGCACAGTTTGCAAGAGAAGTTATCGGCAAAGAAATCGGCGCTGAAAACATCTGTCTGCCTGAGCCTTGGATGGCTTCTGAGAGCTACTCACAGTACAATATGCTCTTCCCGGGCGTATTTGCATTTTTGGGAATGAAAAACCCTGAAAAAGGCGTTGGCGCAGCTCACCACAACCAGCAGTTTGACATCGACGAGGACGTACTTGTAAAGGGTTCAGCCGGTGCGGCAACTTACGCAATTGAATTTTTGAAGAGCGACATTGACACAAGCGCAAGAAAAATCAAGGGCGGATACAAAGAGATTTTGAAGAAGAGCGGCAGAGAGGCAGAAATTGCCACACTTTACGCTGAATAAATCTTTTTAGCATAAAATACTTTATCCTTTAAAACGGATATTAAAAATGGAACAGCCCCAATTTGTACGATTTGTACAGATTGGGGCTGTTTATTTATTTGATTGGATTTCGCCTTGGTTGTTCGATAGGTTGCACGGGTTTTGGGGAAAGGTATAATCTATTCGATTGGGCTTTGCCTTGGTTATCCCATTGGTTACACGGGTTTTGAGGCAAGGGTATAATCTATTTGATTGGATTTCGCCTTGGTTGTCCCATTGGTTGCACGGGTTTTAGGGCAAAAGTATAATCTATTCGATTGGATTTTGCCTTGGTAATTGCCCCGTTAAACCCTTATTACTTCTGCCCTCCGCCCTCTCGGCGTTCATCTCCTACCTTACAGGGACAGCTTACAAAGAGCGTATTCTATTGATGTGTCATTGATTATATGGTATTTTTCAACCCCAGAATGAGCTTGATAAATCGCCTCAACACGCCCGAAAACGCACTGGCTTTTAATATATATTTCCATTCCATCTGCCTTTAACCGGTCCAGCGCCGCCTCTTGATGTCTCAGCACCCCTCCGGCACCCAGCACCAAAACCAGCAACACCTGACAATCTTTATATTGCAAAATAGTCTGTGCCGCTAAACTTGGAGTGATATATATCAGCCCGACTTTTTTCTTAGGGCAGAGCAGCTCCTCTTTTCCCTTGGGGATTTCTATGGGCTGTGTCAGATATTTTTTGTTCACACTCTCAAAGGCGGCAAATCCCTCTGTCTCCATTTTAGTGGCAACTTTAGCCGGGATAATCCGCCCGTAAATGGCAAGGCACACCCCAAAATATCCGCCTGCCGCCGTTTTAAGCGCCAAATTCAGATTATCTATGGCATCGGTTCCCACCTCTTGCAATGGCAACTGCGCACCTGTTATCACCACAGTCTTGCCAAAATTATGAAGAACACAGTCTAAATATGCGGCGGTGTAAGCCATACTGTCGGTGCCGTGGGTGATGATAAATGCCTGGTAATCGCTGTTATCCCAAATGATTTTTGCCAAATCCGCCCTGTCCTCATCTGTCATAATGGAGGAGTCTATGAGCTTAAAATCAAGTATATGGATTTCCTCTTCGCCTTTATTTGCATAAGCCAATATGTCCGCCCCTTTTAAAGTGGGGGCAAGACCGCTTTCGGTGTGGGTACACGCCAAAGTTCCCCCTGTGGTAATCAATAAAATTTTCTTTTTCATTCTCTTTGTCTCCTCTGTGGCAAATTATTTTAACGCCTCATCTAAAACCGCTCTGATTTTTTCTTTTGTGGGGACGCCCTCGTGCTTTTTAATTCCGTCCACATAAAAACAAGGGACATAATAATAGTCAAAAAGGTCAGCCACCGCCATATTTGCGCTCTCTTCAATGGCGCTTATTCTAATTTGTCTGTACCTCTCATCTTCAGCTATCAGCTCCGCTACCATAGCATCTGCCTTGTGGCAATAGGGGCAGCCCCTCAAATAAAAATACATTATATCTTTCATAAAATCTCCGTTTTTCAGTCGTATGGGAGCAAATAATATCTGCGCCCTTCCCTATGTTACAGTATAGCAAATTATCCGCACTTTTAAAAGATGTTTTATAAAAAAAGAAAACCGCCGAAGCGGTTTCTTTGATGGCTGTGGAAGTGAAAATAAATAGGGGGTTATTTTCACACTAAAGGTGGGGGAAATCCACAGCCGATGATTAACTTTTCAAGTGGCTTACCGCCAAAATTAAATGCAATAAAAAAGAGACTCTTACAGTCTCTTGAAAATATTATAGCGCACAGCACAAACACGCCCTGCGAATTTGTGAATATGCACACAATAGTCGCACCATTTACGGCGGTGCGGTAGAGACGTTGAGGCCATATCCCTCAATATATATTGATTTATATATTTAATTTTTATCGCCCGACAGTTAATGCCTTGCGAAAAATAATTTTAGAAGTCGCCTGTGAATTATCCGCCGATGTTTTGATGATAAAGGCTGTTTCTTTTATATTACCCTTATATCATACAACTTTTGTATTGACTTTTTCAATAGACAAAAAAGCCAAAGTTTGTACAATTTAACCAAAGAAATTGTTTATTTTTCATTTTATCCTAGGGTGAGCTATGGATTGTAAGAGATTTCTTTTTTAATAACTGAAAAGGGCGAGAGACCTACTGCCTCTCGCCCTTGACTTATAATATGAAATATTAGATGTTTGTTTTCTGGATTTGGAAGTAAGCCTGTGGATGTGCGCAAACAGGGCAAACAGCCGGAGCCTTAGGGCCATAATGTACATGACCGCAGTTTGAACAGTACCAAGCAACCTGTCCTTCTCTCTCAAACACTTTGCCGCCCTCGATGTTGGCAAGCAATTTAAGATATCTTTCCTCGTGGTCTTTTTCGATTTTGCCTACGGATTCAAACAGGTAAGCGATTTTTGTAAATCCCTCTGCCTTAGCCTCTTCAGCCATCACACGGTACATCTCTGTGTGCTCATAATTTTCGCCTGCTGCTGCATCTTTAAGATTTTCGATTGTAGATGGAACATCATCATTATGGAGCAATTTGAACCAGATTTTTGCGTGCTCTTTCTCGTTGTTGGCTGTCTCCAAGAAAAGGTCGCCAATTTGACCGTAGCCCTCTTTTGATGCTTTTGAAGCATAATAAGTGTACTTATTTCTCGCCTGGCTCTCTCCTGCGAAAGCTGCCATCAAGTTTGCCTCTGTTTTTGTTCCTTTTAAGTTCATAGTAGATACCTCTTTCTTTTTAATTCTGAAATTTTTAATTATCCAAAGAATTAATCTTTGGTTATTGGCTTTTTTTAAGGCAATCCTTACATATTCCATCAAAGAATATTTGGTGCGCATTCAGCTTATTTCCGCTTAACTTCTCACAGCGCTCATTCACATCTTCCATATAGGGAAGGTCTAAATCGCTCACTGTGCTGCACTGGTTACACTTGAAATGATAGTGAGGCAGGTTGTGGTGGTCAAATCGGTCCGCAGAACCGGAAATTTTCACACGGTACAAAGTGCCGCTCTCGCACAGGTGGTTTAAGTTTCTGTACACTGTGGCACGGCTTATCTCGGGATATTGCGTGGACACCTGAATATAAACCTCTTCGGCAGTCGGATGATTGGCAAGAGCCATGACTGCATCAAGAGTTAATGCTTTTTGAAAAGTATTTCTTTTCTGCATTTTATCACCCCTCTGTTTACTAATGATATAATATACTATTTAATAGCAAATGTCAATAGAAAATTTGATTTTTGATAAAACACAAAATATATCTCAAATCCTTTATATTTCTATTATAGTATATTTTAATGCAGATTGCAAATAAAGATATGCTTTTTGTGACCGATTTTTTACTTATATATACATTATATAAGCCGCTTTCACATTTTGCTTAGGGTGTGGGCGAGGCTGTAAGCAAAAGCCTTGGCAGAATTTTTCGCCTGGGACAGCGTGCTGGCGTGGGAGCCCATCTCCAAAAGCACACTGCCGGTGGTCAGTTGCTGGTTATAATTGCGATAATCGAACATAACCGGACGCATAAGTCCGGGGTAGAGCTGGGCGGTATAGTTCTGAACAGCGCTGGCAAATTTTAAGTTTTCTTTGTAGTTTGGCATATTCATATAGCCGTTATCCGCTCCGCTGATAATCATAATCTGTGCATATTTAGTCCCATTTATACTCACCGTCGGGGCAATTCTTTCTCCATTTCGCTCAATAGCGTCCCTATGGACGTCCAAAACTATTTTTATTGAGGGATATTTATTAAGGTACTCCTCCACCGTCCGCTTGCTGTTATCATAGCTTTTGTTGTAGCTGGGATAGTCGTGGAGGGTGGTGTCATGAAGGGTATTGTAGCCCAAAGTATTCAGCGTTTCACTCATCACCGCCCCCACCGCCACAACATTTTGGCTTGTATCGGTGTTTCGGCAGCTGTATTCAGGGTCATAAGAGGGGGAATTTTCAGGCTGATAACTCTCGGTGGCATGGGTGTGCATAATTAAAATCTGAGGCTGGGTGGAATTTTTTTCCACCTTGAAACCCAAAGGGGAGAGCATCAAGCCCTTTACTGTGTCATTTGAAAGCTTTGTCATATTTTTTACATAACAATCTTTCTTTTTAAGCACAATATTGCTCTCCTCACTTTGAAAAAACTGCTCGCTCACAGGGTAAAGTGGGTTGTAGCCCACAGGAGGCACGGGCTTTGCCACGGGCGCTTCACCCTCAAAGACAAAATCCTCAAACGGGTTTGGGTTTTTCTCATTTTCAACTTTGCCCTCTGTGCCATAGCCCTGCTCTTTAAGTGCCATAAATGCCTGTTTGGGCGCCAGTGCCGCCACAGCAAATCCCGCCCAGCTCCCCACCGCAAAAATAAATGCCAATGCCGGCAAGAAAAGAGCTGCCACAGAAAGCGCTCGGTAATATTTTTGCAAAAAATCACCACCAATATCAATATCTTACCTTTAAATATATGAAAATCTGTGGTATAATATAACAGTTCGAAAAGGAAATTTACTGTTTATGCAAATTGTTTTAAAAAAACTATTGCAATTTGCTACAAAAGATGGTATTATAATAAATACTGTCACAGTAATTAAAAGGAGGTGGGATCATGCCAAATATTAAATCTCAAAAAGACAGAGTAATCCAAGCGAAGAAAGAAGCTCTTCGTAACAAAGCTGTGAAGAGTAACCTTAAAACAGTTATCAAGAAAGCCGACGTTGCTTTAGCTGGTGGTTCCGCTGACTCGCTCAATGCAGTAGTTACAGCAGTTTCAACAATTGATAAAGCTTGTTCTAAGGGTGTTCTTCATAAGAATACAGCTGCGAGAAAAGTTGCTCAAGTCATGAAAAAAGCTAACGCTGCAAAAGCGTAATTTCAAAAAAATAACCGTCCTGTAAAGGGCGGTTTTTTGTTGTCAAAAATTGCGCCCAAAGGTGTGGATTTAAATAAACTCTTCTATGAAAAATTTTTCTCTTACGCTAAAATACTGCAATCCTCCCTTTCAAAAAGCTCCTATCAATTGTAGATTATCGCCAATTTTGTAACATTTTTTTGTTAAAATACATATAGGTAAATTAATTATTTCTTGGTATAATTAATAATAAATTATTTTTAGCAATTTATTAAGCACATTAGTTATTATGAAAATTATTGCGGAGCTTGGGGC
>JAVVVT010000019.1:510-19264 GCA_036652515.1 Oscillospiraceae bacterium | reverse complement strand
CAGACCTATGAAAAACCCCATATTTAATGGCATTATCTTGAATTACAAAAGGTAAAACCAATACTTGAAAATTAGCTCTCGGCATAATTATCCCTCCGACTTTTTACTGTTTTTCGGTACATAAAATATAAATTATCTTTACCCTATAATATCACAAACAAAACAAAAAGCCATGTATGAGTTTAATTTCTCATACACGACTTTTTTGGTGGAGGCGACGGGAGTTGAACCCGTGTCCGAAAAATTATTCATGACAGTATCTACGAGTGTAGTTTATCTACAACATTCCCTTTTTTACAAGCCGATAAACACGCTGTAAAATCAGTAGCTTCATAAAATCGTGACAAGCCTCAAAGCTTTGACCTGTTCACGGGCTCTATCTTCATGACGCCCTGACCCCAACCGATAGAAAACTGGGCAGGACGGCTGCTTAATTAATTAAGCGGCTACTAATGTTTTATTATTAGCGTTTATTATTTTGAGATGATTATAGTGCTATCCCACCACTACTCGCTGCTCTCACTGCAAATTCCCCGTCGAAGCCGATACGCCCCCATATATAATAAATAGCATAGGCTATCTATGACAAGGTTATTGTTTGCTACGCTCTCTTAAAGTGCGTTCTATGTCTCTTTTTGCGTCTTTCTTTGCTGCATCATCACGCTTGTCGTAAAGCTTTTTACCCTTACACAGACCGATTTCCATCTTTACATATTTGTCTTTAAAATAAAGTGAAAGGGGAATGATAGCAAGCCCGTCCTGCTTTAAGCCCACAAGTAGGCGATTTATCTCTTTGCGGTGCATCAATAATTTTCTTACTCTGAATGGGTCACGATTGAAAATATTTCCTTTTTCGTAGGGGCTGATGTGCATGCCGTACACGAACAATTCACCGTTTTGAATATCCGCCCAGGATTCTTTTAGGTTGACAGAACCGTTTCGGATAGATTTAATCTCGGTGCCAAAAAGCTCGATACCAGCCTCAAATGTTTCCAAAACAAAATATTCGTGGCGTGCCACACGATTTACGCTTATTGTTTGACCCATATAATCTACCCCTTTCTAAAAGAATAATACGAAGGGTAGAACAAAATTCTATCCTTCGTATTATATTACTTTATTGTTAGGCTGTTGTCAAGTGAAAAAGCTGTTAAATCTATCATATTTCTAAGCTGGCTGAGGTGTCTGCTTTTAAATCCTTGCCGAACTCGTAGGTGTTTCCGGGGAGAACCGCATTCAAGAAAATACCCAAGATAGCGGCGATAGAAAGCCCTGAAAGTGTGACGTGAGCGCTGCCTACTGCAAAGCTAATTCCGCCCACAGTGGAAAATCCCAAAGCGCTGACAAGTATTACGGCGGCGATGATAAGGTTGCGGCTGTCTGTGAAGTCAACCTGGTTTTCAACTACATTGCGCACGCCGATAGCGGAAATCATACCGTATAAAATAAGGGATATTCCGCCTATGATTGCAGCCGGAATTGTATTTACAAGGGCGTCAAACTTAGGGATAACGGATAGAATTACTGCTATTATGGCGGCAAGTCTCACCACTGCCGGGTCATATACCTTTGTCAATGCCAAAACTCCCGTGTTTTCGCCGTAGGTGGTGTTGGCAGGTCCGCCGATAAAGCCAGCCATTGAGGTGGCTATTCCGTCCCCCAAAAGTGTGCGGTGGAGGCCCGGGTCTTCTATGTAGTTTTCGCCCGTTGTGGCACTTATAGCGGCGATATCTCCAATATGCTCCATCATTGAGGCGAGGGCGATTGGCATAATTGTGATTATTGCGCTCAATTCAAATTTCGCAAAGGTGGAGGGGATAATGGGTGAGCCCAGCAAATTAGCGGACATAACCGATGAGAAGTCAACGGCTCCACTCACCAAAGCCACTGCGTAGGATATCACAACGCTGAGTAAAATCGGTATTATTTTTACCATTCCTTTGCCCCAAATGTTGCAAACAATGATGATTGTAAGGGCGAGGATTGCCAAAGGCCAGTTTGTGGCGGCATTGGTTATGGCACTGGGAGCTAAAATCAAGCCTATGGAGATGATTATAGGGCCTGTGACAATGGGAGGGAAGAAGCGCATAACTTTTTTCACTCCGAAAGCTTTCACCAAACCGGCGACAAGGACATACAAAAGCCCTGAACAGACCACTCCGCCGCAGGCGTAAGGCAACATTTCAATATTAGGTATGGTGGCATTGCCCTGTGCATCAAGAAGTTTTGGAGCGACGGTGGCAAAACCGCCCAAGAAAGCGAACGATGAGCCCAAAAACGCAGGGACTTTTCCTTTGGTTATAAAGTGAAACAGGAGTGTTCCAAGACCGGCTGCCAATAAAGTGGTGGACACATTTAATCCTGTGATGAGGGGGACAAGCACCGTGGCGCCGAACATGGCAAAGACGTGCTGAAAGCCTAGGAGCATATTTTTTCCTGTAAGTTTTGGTAAAATTTTCTGCTTATTCATAAATTTTCTCACTTTCTGCAAAAACGGTAATACTCACACACGAGTATAGTCGCATTTTCACATAAGACCATTTAAATTCTTATAATTTTAGCAGAATAATTGATTATTTGCAACATTTTTCGACACAAAAAATACATTTTTCTGTTTTCACTATTTTTACACAAATGATTAGATAATTATTGTGCGTAATTGCAAATATATAATAAATATTTTAATTAAGTGGGAGGTAATGCTGCTTTATTTTACAAGATTTTTTGACGATTTTCAGATGATTTAGCTTACAATATAAAATGCGTTGTAATATTGCACATTATATGATAAAATTATTATAATATTAAACAGAAATAAACGGAGGATACATTGTGAAAAAATTGATTTTAGCAGCAGCATTTTTATTTTTACTTACATCTTGCACAACCGATGCAGCGGTAGATGACAAAGATAAAGATGTGTCCAAGCTTGAAACCAAGGTTGAGCAGCTATTGCAAGAGGAGATTTCCGATTTAGAGACAGACGATTTTTTTAATGAACAGGAGAAATTTCAGCTAAAGCAGAATGGCATCACCCCAAAGGTCAGCGATATAAAATTAGCCGATGAGGGCAACTTTAATTTTATCCTTGAGCTTGATAATGGCTCTAAATCCGCTTCTTTCGATTTAACCGCAAAGCTTTCTTATCAATATTTTGAGGAAAATGAAGAGATAGCTTGTCCTAATTTTTTATGGGGCAGGATATGCTTTTTGGACGATGAAACATTTTTGCTCACCAATGTAAATAAGATATACCATTATGACACCAATAAGATGAAGGCTTTAAAGGGCACGCCCAAGACCGATGAATTGTCGGATTTGGTTTTCTTGTCCTCGGTAGAAAATGACGAGAAAGAGATATTAACCTTATATACAGCACAGGACGGCAGTGGAGTGCTCACCTTTGATAAAAGCGGAAAGATGAAAAATAACGTCCGCCTTTCAAACAGCCTTCCCAGCAATGAAGACAGTTATTACGGGACTGAGTTTATCCCACAAACTTTCCAAGATACTTATTTCTATTCAAATAAACGCTATTATAATGATTATTATATGAACTATAACTCCGTGGAGGGCAAGCCGTATATCTTGTTTTATTCACAGGGAACAGGTAGGCTTCATACAATTAATCTTACTGATAATACAGTTTGTGCGCCTGGCGTAAGCAAAAAAATCACAAATGGCGATTATACAATTTTAATAACGATTGCGATTAATCCAAACACAGGTTTACGGGGCGATTATTATACAGTTTTGTTATACGAAAATGATAAATTGCTGGGAATGATGGATTTTTTCCTTGATGGATTAAATACAGCGCCATTCAATTCTGACACCGATAGCTTAAAATTTACCTTTGATAAGGAAACGCAAAAACTCACATTTAAGTGCGATGAAACATACCTCACCCTGATTGTAGATTATAAAAATCGAAGTGCGGATTACTCATACGATATCCCCACCCAAGCGCTGGAAAATAAGATTACAAGCTCAAAAGACGGCAACTATTCTTTATATAGCGCATCATACCACGGCGCCGGAGATGTGGGACTGCAAAGTGTGGTGGTGCATAACAACAAAACAGATGAAAATACTTTCCTGTCTCAATCGGGGGGAATGTACGGCGGAAATTCTGATTGCGGATTTTTCTCAAACGGTGATGCGTATGTCTCCGACCCATACTCCTTTAAAATTTTCTACAAGTCGGAGAATTTTAAAAACAAACCTTTCAATCTGAATAAAAACTTTAAATTAGGCAGAGATGAGAACGGGGCTCAGTTTCTGTTTGCAACCCGCAGGGACCCAGAGGATTTCAGCTTCATAATTTGCTATATGGAAACCAAGTCATCTGAGTTAGCCGTAATCAGTAATTTGGAGCTTAAAGATAAATATAGGATAGGTTTTTGCGATAAGGAAGGCAATCTGATTGAAAGCTATGAAATTGATGAAAATGTAAAATTCAACGCTTTTGGTTTTAATCCCGTCTATATGTACCTCAAGGGCAATGAACTGAAGATATCTGCAAAAATTAAAGACACCAAAATATTTGAGGGCACTTTCGATATGACCACGCATAAATATAAACGCACCTACAAATGGTAGAGTTTATGTAAAAAATACACCACCGCAGGCTGTTTTTAGCTTGCGGTGGTATTTTTGTAGACTATATACGGCTTATTGTTTTTTTAAAATATTCCTCAAGGCAGACAGAGCTGTCATACATTTCTTTTGCGGCTGTTTTACCCACATATCTAAAATGCCAAGGCTCGTAAACAGTGCCTATTTTAATGATAAAAGCCACCTATCCCAAGTTCTTTCTGTCTTGGTCTCCGTCTGCCTTGAACATAGTGAACCCCTCTTTGTCGCTGGTGAAGAAGAAGTAATCAATATTCTTTTTCCACAGTGGGTCAAGGTAGTTGGGGATTATAACCTCTTCGCCTATGCGCTGTGTAAATCCTGCGCAGACTCCGTCCACGCCAAAAGAGTACATATCGCAATACTCACAGTCGTATTGAAGGATTAAATCATCTATAAAGCCGTTTAAAAGGCAAAAATTTGCAGGGGCTCCTATAAAATCCACCAGGCGCAGCACGTTGCCCTCACAGCCCTCGTTAACCCTGAAAACCACAAGAGAAAGACAGTCCTCACCATTGTATACCCCAAAGAGGTTATATTTATAGTGGGGGTATTTAAAATACCGCTTTTCAATATACCAATAATCTTTTTGCGGTTTAAGCCCTTGTGGGATATGAAAATCAGCCTTGACTTCCTCAATATCAAAAAATTGTTTCAGCCAAACACCCTTTGCCTTATGGCAAGGAAGAATATTTTTATCTGTGACCCAGGCAATTTTGTACTCATCTAAGTCACGCAGACGATAATAATGGTTCAATTTATCGGGGTAATACCCTAAAAAAGTATAGAATGGCATAGTCTTTTCTCGGATATTGTTGCAGGAGATGATTTTTGCACCGGTCAACTGCTGCATAGCCCCCATTAGGGCTAACCCGAGACCGTTCTTACCTTTTTTGGCACACCAGATTGAAATCCATATATCGCTGTTCTCTTCTTTTGAAGATTTGATATATCCGCAGATACTAACTATTCCGCTCTCGTCCTCTAAAACATAAAAGTTTGTCCACTCGCCATCGGAATAATAGTAATCAAAAAGCTGTGGGTTATTTACAAGAGGGTGGGCGCTGCCCCAGTGCTCATTTAAAAATTTAACAATAAGCTGTTTGTCAAATATATGAACACGGTGAATGTTCTCGTTATTCAATGATACTTCCTCCGGTGATAGGCAAGTTTACCCCTGTGATAAAGCGTGATTGCTCACTGAGCAAAAATGCCATTGCAGGCACTACGTCCTCCACCTGTGCGTTGCGCTTCATAGGGTGTGCGGCGGCTGCTGCCTCCACGATAAGGTGGCTGGTCTGGGATAAAAACTTGGTCTCAATCATACTGGGACTTATGGCGTTGACGGTTATTCCGGCAGAGGCGTAATCAGTGGCGAGGCTCTTCATAAGCCCTACCACCGCATTTTTTGCCATCATATATGCGGCTACATTTTTAGGTGGATTAGAGAGAATATAGCTGGTGGCAATGAATAAAACCCGTCCGTACTTCGCCTTTGACATCTTTGGCAGCAGACATTTACAGAGCTTTACAGCGCTTAAAACCTGTACGTTCATATCCGCTAAAAATCTGTCCTCATCAAAATTTTTGAATTTTGCGTTCTGGACGCTTAAAGCAGGAAGATGAACAAAGTGGGTGGGGACAAAGGGGAGGAGGTCTATCTTGGTAGCAAAATCGTCCGTCTCTTTAGCGGAAGATAAATTCACATCAAAAAATGTGGCATCTATTGAATTTTCGCAGCAGAGTGCTTTCAGCTTTGAAAAGTCTCCAAAGCCTTGGAGTAAAAATTTATCACTGGGCTGATTTATGGTTTTGATAAGCTCTATCGCCACATCGCTGGTGGCACCGGTGATTAAATATATATTCATTATTCCCTCATTCCGGCTTGAATTACAGCCTTACAAACTTTTTTGCCGTCTTGGTTGGTGATAGTCCCTTTTATTATAATTGTCTTAAATGTGTCGTTTAACTCGGATACCTTGCCCTGAACCATAAGGGTGTCCCCGGGGTAAACAGGGCTTGAAAACTTTGTTTCCACGCTGTGGAGCAGACAGTTTTCTCCGGGCAGATACACCCCTGCAAGGGTCGAAAACATACTGCCAAAAAGCATACCGTGGCACACTCTGTCCTTGAAACCATGAGCTTTTGCGTAGTTGGCATCAACGTGAATTGGGCTGATATCCCCTGTAATTTCGATAAATTTATCCATCATTTCCTCTGTTATCATCACGGAGAAGCTTTCAGACAGACCAAGTGTAATATCTTCAAATTTATAACTTTTCATAAACACCTCTATAATTTAGTATTAAATAAGTATAACATATACATATATATATTGGCAAATAAAAAGAGGGCATAAACGCCCTCTTTAGATGATTTATTTGATTAATTTTTCCACCAAATTCACCATTGCGCCCACATTTTCCAGGTGGCTCACATCGGCTAACTGAAATTTAATTTTAAATCTCTTCTCGATTGCCACAAGCAGGTTAATCTGCTCAAGGCTGTCCCAGTCCTCGATGTCATCTGCGGTGGTATCATCGCTCAAAACGATTTCATCATCGTCAAAAAGGTCTCTGAAAATCTCTGTAAGTTGGTCGTAAATTTCTTTTCTGCTCATAGTCTCTCCTTATACCAAGTCCATTTTAATGACTTCGTTTTTATTCTTATAATTTGTGGGTACGTTAAAAATATACTTTTTTTCGCTGTCGCTGTCAAGGGTGAGGGTAAAATCCAAAGTCTCATAAAAATCCTTGACGATGACGTTTTTGGCTGTGGGAAGATAGCTGGCGGTGATATTTTCAACTCCCATTTCACGGCATTTTGCCACTAAATAGTCAAACATCGCATACTCTAAATGGCGCTTGAATACTCGGCAGGACATAACCCATAAATCGATATTTGCGCTCTTGCCCTGTACCGATGCAATAAGGCAGGTGGTGATGCCGTTGTCTCCGAACTTATCCACCAAATTTGCGTGGGCGGAGATATAAGATTTATCATCGGCGATAATCTCGTCGATTTCACTTTGAGCATAGCGGCGTGTGGTGAAGTTAAACTGGTTGGTTTTGTTGATAAGCTGTGTTATCCTCTCGCTGTGGGCAGGGGAAAAACCACCTATCTCACCGGACATATCAAGGCTCAAAAGATACTGTGTATAATCGGCAAAACTCTCTTGCTGGGCGGCACGCTGTGCGTTTTGCTTATACATTTCATTGCGCTTGGCATCGTCCTTTGTAAAAGAGGTTATCTCAAAAAAGCCGGAACGGTCAATCGCCTTTATATAATCCTCGGGGCATTTTACCTCCGGCACAGTGACATCAGGCAGCTGAGAGCGCACGATATCTCTTTCCACAGGGTTGTCATCTATAAACACTAAGCTGTCAAGACCGATGTTAATCTCTTTTGCAATCGCCCCAATATTTATGTGCTTAGGCTCCCAGTTGGCTTTAAAGCAGATGAAATCCTCCAAGGAAAGGGGGGCTTCTTTGCGCTCGCTAAAGCCTTTTTTGGCGATTGCCTCCTCATTTTTAGAGCAGACGTTGAGCATTATTCCAAGCCCAGACAAATTTTTAAGATAGCTTTGAAATTCGGTATAGCTCATTCCGGCAGGCGCCTCGTTGCCTATGGCTATCCCTTCCACGCCGTCGTCCCCGATTATTCCGCCCCAAAGGGTGTTGTCCAAATCAAGCACCACGCTCTTTTGATTTTTTCCAAGGCAGGATTTTACAATTTTCGCAAGGCTGAACGCCAAGTCGGGTATCTTCTCCACCGAGAGGGCATATTTATATAGATACCAATTTTCAAGGCTGAACCAATTGTCCAAGCCTATAAGGGAAGACAGATAGTTTATGTCGTTCAGATAAAGGTTGTCCTTTGAAGAGACATAATCAGCTATCATTCCATTGAGTTTTGTTGTGAAATTAACCACGCCCTGTGGCATAACCGCATCTTTGTTGCCATACATACGATAAAAAGGCATTTCAAAGTTGTTCACAATGACCACGGCGCCAAAGCTCAAAGCTTTTTCGCATACGGTTTTGAATTTTAAAAACTCTTTGTCTAATTTACTGCTCACAACCTGTGGGCTGTCCTGTGGGACAGGCAAATCCGTGAGATTTTTACAGGTGGTGTGTATGTAGATAAAATCGGGGGCGAACTCTTTCAAAGAGCCGTCGTCAAACATAACATTTTCATAATACCTATTGTAGCCGCCAATATAAAAGTTAGGTTTTATGCCGTAGTTTAGCAAAAACAGCTCGAAAATATTTTGTATTTCCCCAATTGTGGAGCCACTCAAAATGGCGATTTTTTTATCGATTAAGCCATCTTTTTGTAAAAGCTCCCTTTTAAGGCTCTTTTTCTTTTGCAGTATATAAGAATTGTCCAGGGGATAGTTGAATACAGACATATTATAAACTCCTTATGTTTTATTTTATAAGTATACCACACGGGGGTTTTTCAATCAATATTTTAACTGTAAATATATTATTAATAAACACAGAAAACAAAACAAAATGGGCTGTGACCGTTTTGTCATTATTTTATGGTTGAAATTTGACGAGAAAAAAAGTATAATTAATTGACAAGCTATAAATATATCTAAAATTCCATAGGTGTTTAGAGCCCGAAATCTTCTAAGGTTTTCAGAAGCTCAAAATCATCTGTGGCGGTTATGCCTTTGCGCAAAAGCTCAATATCGTTCTCTGGTAAAAGGTGGGTGTAAACATCATACACCACCATAGGCTCTTCCTCCTCAGGGGCGAAAACTGCGATTTTTCCGCCGTAGTCCTTGACGATGTAAACGATTTTGGTGTCCTGTGCAATTGATTTTGCAGGGGCGGAAGTCATATGATATATGCTTATTGCAATTAAAGCGGTACACAATAATGTACCAAGAGATAAAAATAGTTTTTTCATAAAAGCACCTCACATAAGATAGTTTTGCTGCTTTTATAAAATTAATACGTCCGACGTATGAATAGGAGGGAATATTATCAAAAAGTACGATAAATCTTCCATAGGTAATGTAAAAAAGCTTATTACAAAGAAAACCACCAAGACGGCAGGTGATGTGGCACCCGGAAAGCCAAAGTCCAAGGGGATAAAATCTTCCACCTGGAAAAAGGTGCTGAATGTAATAGCGGTACTTATGTGTATCGGAGTTATTGTGGGCTCCGTGGCGGCCGTGGGGCTGTCGATGTACCTTGTCAAGGTGACGGAAAACGATGACCAGCTCTTAAACCTCACAAACTTAAAGTTGAGTTTTACCAGTATCATCTACTATCAAGACCCACAGACAGGGGAATACCACGAATATCAGCATTTAGACGGCAACGAAAACCGCATTTGGGTGGACTTGGACAAAATTCCAAAGCACGTTCAAGATGCGTATTTGGCAGTTGAGGACAAGGATTTCTACAAGCATCACGGCGTGGATATCATCAGTACAATTGCCGCTACAATCAACGAGTACACCCCGCTAAAGCTCTTCGGCTCAAAACGTGGCGCATCGACTATAACCCAGCAGCTTGTCAAAAACCTCACTGAGGATAAGGCAGGCAGCGGTTTATCCGGAGCATTGCGTAAAGTCAGAGAAATTTTCCGTGCCTTTATGCTGGAAAAAAAGTATACAAAACCTGTTATTTTAGAGGCGTATCTCAACACCTTGAGACTGTCTAATAACTGGGCAGGGGTGCAGGCAGGCGCTCGCAATTACTTCGGCAAAGACGTGAGCGAGTTGTCTGTGGCAGAGGCGGCATCTCTGGCTGGAATAACCAAAAACCCGTCGGTTTACAACCCCTATAAATATCCCGACGCAAACCTTGAGCGCCGCAACGATATACTCTATTTTATGAGAAAACAGGGTAGAATTGAAGAGGACGTGTATCAAGCAGCCCTTAAAGAAGAGCTTGTTTTGAACAAAGAGGAGAACACCTCGGCAAAGACAATCAACTCCTACTTTACCGATATGGTCATAAATCAAGTGATAGATGACCTTATGGCGCAGTATGAGATGACAGAGGGCGAGGCAACAAGCTATATCTACAATAACGGACTTAAAATTTACTCCACCGTGGTGCCTGAATTGCAGGCGGCTATGGAAGCGGAGATGCGCAACAGCAAAGAGAAAAAAGTGTTCCCTCTCATAAAAGGCAAATATAAAAATGACGACGGAACTGTGGAAGAAGTATACCCTCAAGCGGCTATGGTCAGCGTTGATTACAACGGCGGTGTGGCTGCGGTAGTGGGAGGGCTTGGAGATAAAACAGGGGACAGAACCCTGAACCGTGCAGTGGACTCCGTCCGTCAGACCGGTTCTACCATGAAACCTATCGGCGCATATGCGCTGGCTGTGGATTACGGATATATAAACTATTCCACACCGCTTTTCGATGATTTTGTGATGATGAAACCCGACCCTGATAACCCTGGGCAAGAAAAACCTTGGCCAAGAAACTACGACAACAACTATTCTTTGAAATCAGTCCCTGTGGTGCAGGCGATTGCCAAGTCCTTGAACACCATAGCTGTCCGTGCGCTGCAATATGTCACGCCGGAAGTGTCCTATGATTTCGTCAAGAACACGCTCCATATCACATCGTTGGTCTCGCCTCAAGACGTGGACTACGGTCCGATGGCACTGGGCTCTATGACCCACGGTGTATCTCCCCTTGAGATGGCGGCGGCGTATGCGATTTTCGGCAACGGCGGCAAATACGTTACACCTCATTGCTATACCACAGTTGAGGACGCCTCGGGAGAGGTTCTCCTTGAGACCAAAGTGACCTCTGTACAGGCGATATCACCTGAGACCGCATATATTATAAACAGGGCTTTAAAACAGGTTTTGGTGTCAGGCACAGGCGCAGGTTTAGCTCCTTCACGCCTTGATGCCGTGGGTAAAACAGGTACTACTTCCGATGATAAAGACCACTGGTTTATCGGGTTGACACCTTACTATTCCACCGCCACTTGGTGGGGCTATGACCAGCCGTTGTCCTTGGGCTGGAAAGCGTACAGTATTCATCCGCCCACGTCTGCGTGGCGAAATGTTATGAACGTCGCTCAAAAAGAGCTGCCTAAAAAGAGTTTTCCAACCTCTGATAAAGTCATAACAATGGACTATTGTACGGAGTCAGGGGATTTGGCAGGAGACGGCTGCCCGGGTAGAGCCACAGGTTATTACACCGAGGGCAATATCCCCGGCGTATGTGTACAGCACAGCTAACTTCGCCCCCCAAAACAAAAATTTATTTAAGCGACATACACGATTTTTATGATTGTGTATGTCGCTTTTTTGCTACAAGAAAACTATCGGCACAGCCGGTGGTAAGTATAGATTTATCGTGGGAAGTGAAATAAAAACTCCTTTCGATATAATAAAAATGCGGTATTCAACTGCACTTAAAATATCAAAAGGAGGATATTCAAGAAATAAATTAAACTATCAAACCTATTGCTGTTTTACCTGTTCAAATATATACTTTTCACCATCGTATAAAAACAGCAATGACTTTTTAGCCGGTGGTAAATCGTCTCCAACTAAGAAGTTCAACCTGTATTGAACTTCTACCTTTTCTTGTGTCTGGGTATACTTTTCTAAAACAATTTCGGTTTTAGTTTCGTCCAAGTCCATGCAAGATGTTAAATCCAAAACATCTTTAATTCTATCATAATATATTGACTTTTTTAAATCAAAGTCTACAATATGAAAATAGTCGGACAGGTATAAATTGCATTTTTCTAAATCAACAAGATAATTTTTATCTGCATTTAAGCTGTCTTTATTGTTTAAATAATAAAATCTTATAAGAATATCCTCATTAATGTCCCTTGCTGAATATTCAGATGTTGCAATCATACCTTGATGCATAGGGGCTAAAAAATGATTTATTATCTCTTCTTCGTTATACAAAATAGCCTGGGTGCCGACAGACACTTTAGGCGAGGAGTTGCTTTCATTCAATTGTTTTTTATCAGCACAAGATGTAAAACCTGTTAAAAACAAGGATAGCGTTAATAAAATAAATATTTTTTTCATAAGTTTCTCCTAATGATTTTATTATATTTACATTATGATATCATATTAAAATGCGTAAAGCAATGGCGTGCAACAATCGCTATTGTGATAGTTACAGAACCTATCATAGGTAAAACTATTTATCGGTCTTATATTTTTTAAAGCATAAATCTGTATCAAAAGAGTGACGTGTGCGCCTATGTAAAACATTTGTCTCATTTATTAGGTAAATTGTATATTGAATTACAGCAATTTTTCATATATGATATAAATAAACAAAAAAATACTTTATTCGCAGAATTATTATCGAGGTTGAAATGGCTAAAAAGTTTCTATTGGTAGACAGTGATGTGCTGCCTGACGTTTTTCTTAAAGTTGTGAAGGCAAAAGAGCTTTTGGCAGCAGGCAATGTAAAAAATCTCTCGGCGGCGGCAAAGGAAGTCAAAATTTCACGCAGTGCGCTTTATAAATACAAGGATAAAATTTTCGACGTGAGCGAGACTAAAACTGTGGTGGCGGTTCACGTTGTGCTGATGGACGAGTTAGGCGCCCTCCAAAGCCTTTTAAAGATTATTGCAAAATATAACATAAGTATAGTCACAATCACCCAATCCGCCCCTGTGGACGGCACTGCGGCGGTGTCTTTGACATTGAAGGTCAAGGATATGGTGGGCGACGTTGACACACTGGTTGAAGAGATGAAACTCCAGCACTTTGTTGTCACCGCTAAACGCATTATGCAAGATATGTAGGGTAGACTATGGCGTGTACAGTAAAATATATAGGCAATTGTAAAAATCAAAATATCGATATCTCCACCTTGTACCGCAAAGATGTAGCTTTGGGTACCAAGGTTGTTTTGGTGTGCGAGACAGAGGATATAAGCCAATACCTAAACGACGAAATCACAAAGGTGTCGGGGGCAGAACAGGTTTGGCAGACAGAGAATAATCCGGTCCTGCTCTCTTGCCCGTTTGACGGCAGAATGTTGGCAATTGAATGTGCCGCATATTTGGGAGCCGGCGAGTGTCAATTTTTTATTCAGAATGACGGGTTTTATTCCGCTGACCCAGAGGAGTTAGAGATAGCTAAAAAACTAAATAAAATCGATTACGATGAGGTGCTTGAAGTTTGCTCCTCAGGCTATAAGGCGCTGGACGGGTATATGATAGAGCTTGCAAAAAAGCACAGCGTGGTCATACATCTGCTCTCCTACAATAGACCTGATGTGCCGGGCACGGTTATAAAAGAGGTGCTGGGAGACACGGGTATGCTTATAAAAGGGGTGATAAAAGACCCTAATATAACCATAATTACCCTCACGGATATCCCCGACAGAAAGGGTATATCCTACCATATTTTTAAAGCCATAAGCGATGCCGACATCGTGGTGGACATTATTCTTTTGCCGGCGACGGGCACCAAGCGTGACAGGCAAGACATAAGCTTTACAGTGGGGAAAAACTATAAAAGAACCGCTGAAAAAGTGCTCAGAGAAAAACAGACAGAGCTGGGATTTTCAGATATGGTGATAGATGATAACGTGGCTAAAGTTTCAGTAATAGGCGCAGGTATGCAGTCAAGCTTTGGCGTGGCGACCACCCTTTTTAAGGTGCTTTATGAAAACGATATCAATTTAAGAATGATAAATAGCAGCGAGATAAAAATAGCCGTGGTCATAGATAAGGATCAATCTGACTTGGCTGTACACAAAATTCACGAAGCTTTCATAAAATAGGCTCAAAAGAGCCTATTTTTTTGCAATAAGATGTAGCAATAATATTTGAAATTTAGTATAATAATAGAATACATAAATTTGCGGTGACATTACGGTTTTGCAGATACGCCGATTTTACTGAAAATGTGACTGCCTTTGACACAAAACCAAATGGCTTGCAACAGGATAATTTATGCCATATAAAAATACAGGAGTGACCATGAAAAAAGAACAGATTGCACCGCAGGTGTTTTTAACCACACTGCCCAACGAAAAATTTAAAAGGAATAGGCTGACCATAAATTTTATCCTCCCCAACGAGAAGAAAAACGCCACAATGTTTGCGATTTTGCCGGGGCTTATGGAGAGAATGTATGAGGATTGCCCAGATATGCGCCTCTTCTCTCAAAAGCTGAACAAGATGTACTCGGCATCATTGACCGCCACCACGGGGGTCATAGGTCAAAATCGCTCAATCCGTTTTACCATTCAGGGGATAAAAAATGAATTTTGCCTCAAGGGTGAGGACTTGCTCCTTGAGATGTGCGACGTGTTGCTTGGGGTTATTTTTCGTCCCTGTCTTGAGGACGGCGTGTTCATCGAGCGCTGGTTAGAGGTAGAAAAATTCAAGCTCAAAGAGGAGATTGAAGGGGAGATAAACGACAAGCGGGATTATTGCATAAAAAATGCCAGAAGAAAATTTTTCGGCGATGATTTAAACGGCGTTGAGAGGCTGGGGTATATTGACAAGGTGGACGAAATCACACCCAAAGCCCTATACGATTGCTACAAGATGATTTTAGATGAGGCGCTGATAGAAATATATATCACGGCAAACACCCCCGACACCACAAAAGAAAAACTTTCACAGGCGTTTTCATACACTCGCAGCGCAAAGGCAAAGATGTTGCCCATACAAGCTGTGGCGTGTACAGATGTGCAATATTTCACCGAGGAGATGGACACCACACAGGGAAAAATCTGCCTTATGTACACCACTAAACGGATTTTGAATGAAGATGAGAGATACCATATGTTGGTGGCGAGCGCACTTTATGGCGGCACTCCCTCCTCGAGACTTTTTAAAAATGTCCGAGAAAAGCAGAGCCTTTGCTATTACTGTGCGGCAGGGTTCAACAGCTTTACCTCCTCTATGAGCATAGATTCAGGCGTTGAGCACGAGAACACCCAGCGCACCATACAGGCGGTTCAAGAGGAGCTCAAGGATTTAATCACAGGTGAAATTGACCCAGAGGAGATTGAACAGACCAAGTTGATTATACAAAACAGCTTAAAATCCAACTATGATGGACTTCACGGGTTAGAGGCTTGGTATTTAAATGAGGCGCTGAGAGGCACCCATTACACCCCGGAAATGGTGATTGAATTAGTGAATAAGGTCACTAAAAGTGACATTCAAAAGGTGCTTGGATTGCTGAACCTAAATGTGGTTTACACAATTTCAAAATAAAGGAATAATTATGACTGAAACAATAAAAAGTAATATATTAAATGAAAGCTATCAGCTCATAACCACCGATTGCGGTCTTAAAATAGCTTGCTACACAATGCCCGGATACAACGCCGTACACGCAGTTTTTGCCACTGACTTCGGCTCGGTGGACAGAGATTTTATAATGAACGGCGAAAAATATCAGATACCTGCCGGTGTCGCCCACTTCTTGGAGCATAAAATGTTTGAGAATGAGGACGGTGACGCCTTTGATAAATATGCAAAAACAGGTGCCAATGCCAACGCTTTCACAAGCTTTGACAAGACCTGCTACATCTTCACCGCCACGGATAATATAGAGGAGTCCTTGGACATATTATTGTCCTTTGTCACCACGCCTTATTTTACAAAGGACACGGTGGAAAAAGAACAGGGGATAATCGGTCAAGAGATAAAAATGTACGATGACAGCGCAAGCTGGCGTATGCTTTTCGGCGTGTTGGAAGGGCTTTTTATAAATCATACGGTGAGAGATGACATAGCAGGAAGCGTGAAGAGTATCTCCCACATAACTGCCCCTATGCTCTACGACTGCGCAAAGGCGTTTTATTCCCCCTCCCAGATGCTCCTGTGCGTGGCTGGAAATATCACGGCGGACACCGTGCTGAAAGCCTGTGAAAGGGCAAATTTTAAAGCTGAAGAGCTGAATGTTGAAAAATTGCCTCAGACAGAGCCCGACCAGATTAACTTCAGTGAAAAAAGCATAAATATGCCTATATCGGTGCCTATGGTGGCGATTGGTTTTAAAGAAAAAATGTCCTGTCCCACCACCTTGAAAGAGGAGATAATCGGGGAGATAATAATTGATGTACTCACGGGGGCAACCGGTGAGTTGTTCAATAAACTCTACGATGCAAATATCGTAAACGGAACATTTGAGGGCGAGATATTTTCAGGCAAAGATTATTATGCCACAGTGATTTCAGGGGAGAGCGCAGAGCCAAAAGTGCTTATAAGCGAGATTGAACAGGCGATAGATAAATTTAAAATCACAGGGGTTTTGCAAGAGGAATTTATCACAGCTAAAAACTCTATGTACGGCAGTATGATAGTGGATTTTGAAAATATAGAAGAGGTCGCCACCAATATGGTGACAGCTCATTTTAATGACCGCTCGGTTTACACCCCCATTGAGGTGCTTTCTTCCCTCACTTTGGAAGATGTAAACTCACAGCTTGCAAATATGTTTGATAAGACAAAGCGCACGATTTTCACCGTTTTGCCTATGGAGAAATAAAATGACAAATCATATACAATTTCCCGGTTTGGGACTGGAATGTACCATCAATCGGGTGGCGTTTACAATATTCGGGTTGCCGATTTATTGGTATGGGCTTATTTTGACGGCGGCACTTATGCTCTCGGCATTTGTAGCTTTCAGAATGGCTAAAAAATTTAACATAGACGAGGACCGTCTTATTGATGTTGTGATGATAGGTGCGGTGGGTGCAATCATCTGCGCAAGAGCCTATTATGTGGCATTTGCCCCCTTTGAATACGATAGCTTTTTTGATATGATAAATATTCGTGACGGCGGAATAGCCATATACGGGGCGGTGATAGGTGCGTTTGTAATCGGCGGATTGGCGTGTAAATGGCGCAAATTAGATGTTTTAAACGTTTTTGACATAACGGCAACCTGCTTTCTTTTAGGGCAGGGAATAGGTCGCTGGGGCAACTTTGTAAACCAAGAGGCATTTGGCACCAACACCACAGCACCTTGGGGTATGATAAGCGAGGGGACAAGCGCCTACCTTCAAAGCGTTCAAGGCACCTTGGCAGCTCAAGGGGTTATTGTGGATCCCTCAATGCCTGTCCACCCCACATTTTTATATGAGTCCCTGTGGTGCTTATTGGGATTTTGCCTGTTGATGCTCTACTTTAAAAACAGAAGATTTAAAGGCGAGATGGTCTGTCTTTATGCCATTTGGTACGGCGTGGGCAGATACTTCATTGAAGCCTTGCGCACGGACAGCCTTGAGACGGTGGGCGGCATACGCACCAGCCAGTTGGTGGCACTTATCACCGTGGCGGCAGGCGTGGCAATCATAATTATAATGAGATATATCAAAAAGAAGAAATCTGACCAGGTTAAGGAGAGTTAGTATGGAAAATTTTGAGGACAAGCTCATAAGCGGAAAAATCTTATCGGCGCAGATTAAACAGCAGATAAAAAAAGATGTGGAAGAGCTGAAAGAAAAGGGCATATACCCTAAGCTCACGGTGATAATCATAGGGGATAATCCGGCAAGTCAGACCTATGTGCGGGGCAAGCACAAGGACTGTGCCGAGTGCGGAATAATCTCCGATAATATAGCATTGGCAGAAGATGTCAGCCAAGCAGAGCTTTTACTTCAGATTGAAAAGCTAAATCAAGACCCCACCGTCCACGGGATTTTGGTGCAACTGCCATTGCCGCCTCACATAGACGAGCACGATGTGATAAACGCAATCTCCCCCATGAAAGATGTGGACGGTTTCACCGCCATAAATGTGGGAAAATTATACCTTGGCAAAGATTGTTTTGCCCCATGCACCCCTCAGGGCTGTATCGATATGTTAGAGTGGGCTGGGGTGGAGATAAGCGGCAAAGATGCGGTGGTCATAGGTCGCAGCAACATTGTAGGCAAGCCTGTGGCAGCTATGCTCACACAAAAAAATGCCACAGTTACTATCTGTCATTCCAAGACAAAAGATTTGGAAAAAAAGACGATGGCAGCCGATATAATCGTGGTGGCAATAGGCAAGGCTGGATTTTTAAAGGGCAATATGATAAAGCAGGGCGCTGTGGTGGTCGACGTGGGGATAAATCGTAACGAGAGCGGCAAGCTGTGCGGAGATGCCGATTTTGACTCCTGTATAGAAA
>JAVVVT010000019.1:0-500 GCA_036652515.1 Oscillospiraceae bacterium | reverse complement strand
AAGTGTCTAAAATAACCCCTGTTCCCGGGGGAGTAGGGCTGATGACCAGAGCCAATCTGTTAAAAAACACAATAAAAAGTGCGAAAAACGCAGAAAAATAGTCCTATATAGTTGACTTTTATATGGCATTGTGGTATTATATTTTAGCCGCATGTAAATGGCTCAAGTTATACCCCTTCGGTATACGCCAGGTTCAGCGAGACTTAATTAATGAGAGGGTATTTTATGAAAGCAGTATTTATTACCGGTGGCAAACAGTATGCTGTTTGCGAAGGCGATGTAGTATACATCGAAAAATTAGACGCTCAGGCAGACGAAGTTGTAACTTTTGAAGAGGTTCTTTTTGTAGGCGAGGGCGAAGAGGCAAAATTTGGCGCACCTGTTGTTGCAGGAGCTAAAGTCGAGGCTAAAGTTGTTAAGAATGGCAAGGGCAAAAAGCTCAACATCATCACTTACAAAGCCAAGAAAAGTTCATCGAGGAAGATGGGCCACAGACAGCC
>JAVVVT010000018.1:0-19691 GCA_036652515.1 Oscillospiraceae bacterium | reverse complement strand
TAAACACCCGCCTTTTTCAAGGGTATAAACGGGTTTTGGGTGTAGAAATAAGAGGGGAAAAGGAGGGCTTTTTTATAAGTTATGTTATTGTGTATAAAACAGCGGAGATACTTGCGTTTTGTAGTCTCTACAAGGACACTTGTATACGATAAATACAATAATTATAGAGAAATTTCCCATATTGGGCGACGTGAGGAGACAGAGCAACGTGAGAGGACAGAGTGACGTGAGGAGATAGAGTGGTGTGTGGTGACAGCTTGTGGTGGCAGTGTGTGGTGACAGTCGACGTGAGGCGATAGAGTAATGTGAGGCGATAGCGTGGTGGAGATGACAGAGTAACGTAAGATGATGGTTGATGTGTGATGACGGACGGTGTGAGATGACAGGTAAATAGGTAGGGCGGAGATGATGGGTGACGTGAGGCGACAGCGTGGCGGAGATGATAGAGTGGTGTGTGGTGACGGTTTTGAAATGAAAAATAAGGCGCACAAAAAAACGCCCCGACTTGTACAGGTCCCCTTTATCTATCTTTTGGGTCTGGCTAAATGGGATTTTGCAGTGAGGGCGCTTTATTATAAATATATTTCCATAATTGATAGTGAAAAGTTTATGCCAACGTCACAGAAAGTCTATGCCAACGTCACCGAACGATTATGCTAACACTACCGAAAGGTTACGCTACGCCACCGAACGGTTATGCCAACATCACCGAAAGTTTATGCCAACCTCGCCGAAAGTCTATGCTACATCACCGAACGATTATGCTAACACTACCGAAAGGTTATGTTACATCGCCGAATGACTATGCCAACGTCACCTAAAGCTTATACTAACATCACCGAACGATTATGCTAACATCGCCGAAAGGTTATGCTAATATCGCTGAAAGCTTATGCTAACGTCGCCACTATCTAAAAAGTGGGGTTACATTTTTTCCGGCACGGTTATCTTCATTATATTAAGGCAGTTTGCAATGGCATATTTTGTCGCCACGCACAGGGCGAGACGTGCCTTTGACAGCCCCATATCCTCCCCGTTCACATGGCAGGAGGAGTAAAAACGGTGAAACTGGGTGGCTAAATTAATGGCATATTTTGTGATTTTAGACGGGTCATAGGATTTTCCCACAGCGATGATTTCCCCCGGCATATAAGAAAGCGTACGAATTAGCTCAATCTCGCTCACCTCACCCAGCAGGGATAAATCAGCGCTCAGCAAACCGTCTGCTGTCAGCCCCTCGTTTGCCAGTTGGCGCAGGATACTGCAAATTCTCGCATGGGCGTACTGCACATAATAAACCGGATTTTCGCTGTTCTCTTGGATAGCTAAATCCAAGTCAAAGAGCAGGTGACTGTTTGGCTCTCTTGTGTTGAAGAAAAACCTTGTGGCATCTGTTGGCACTTCATCTAACAGGTCAGTTAAGGTGATAGCTTTGCCCGTGCGCTTTGACATTCTGATTTCTATTTTTTTAGGCTTGCCGGTTTCATCTAAAATGACCTCGCCGTTCTCGTCTTTGGCGTCTCCCATCAGCTTGACTAACTGCATTAAAACCACGTCTAATCTGTCGGCATCAAGACCCAAAGCCACCATAGCGGTTTTCATTCTCGCCACATGACCGTGGTGGTCAGCGCCCCAAACATCAATGGCTTTATCAAAACCTCTGGTTACAAGTTTGTCGTAATGGTAGGCGATATCGGCGGCAAAATATGTGGAAATACCGTTTGCACGAATTAAAACCTCGTCCTTGTCCTCCCCTAAAGCCGTGCCTTTATACCAAAGAGCGCCGTCTTTTTCGTAGGTGTAACCATTGTCACCAAGACGCTTGATTGCCTTTTCCACATCGCCCTTGTCACGCATTTTTTGCTCAGAAAACCACACGTCATATTCAATGCGGTACTTGGCAAGATGTGCTTTTATGTCCTCCATATTTTTTGGCAGAGCATAGTCGATGAGAGCTTTTTTCCTCTCATCTAAGGGCTTATTTACATAGCTGTCACCATAAATAGCAAAAAATTCCTTGGCACGCTGAGAGATGTCAGCGCCCTGATAAAATTTTTCATCAAAGGGATATGCGGCATCAAAAATCTGCATATAGCGAGCTTCCAAACTCAAGCCGAACTTATCAATTTGATTTCCGGCATCGTTTATGAGAAACTCTCGGGTGACATCATATCCGCTCCAAGACAGACATTCTGCCAATATATCCCCCAATGCGCCGCCACGGGCGTTGCCTAGGTGCATAGGGCCTGTGGGGTTGGCGGAGACAAACTCCACATTGTATCTTTTCCCTGAGCCAAAGTCGGTTTTGCCATAATTCTCCTTGTTTTCAAGGACGGCTTTGACAATGGTGGAAAAATATTCCTTGTTTAAAAAGAAGTTTATAAACCCGGGGCCCGCTATCTGTGCAGAGGTAAAAAAGGTGTCCGTCAATTTAAGATTTTCTAAAATAGTGGTGGCGAGCACCCTTGGATTTGTGCCAAACGCCTTTGCGTTGACCATTGCGATATTGGTGGAAAAATCTCCGTTTTTAAGGTCTTGGGGAACTTCCACAACAAACTCGTTTATTTTCTCGGGGTGACTTAATTTGCCAAATTCGATGCCCTTTTTTACCGATGCTTTAAGTGCGGCTTCTAACTGTGCTTTGGCTATTGCGGCTCCGTCAAATTTTTCTAAATTCACTTTAAATAATCTCCTTAACATTTACACATACTTTATTGTCGCTTATGAGCATTCCGCCTGAATTTAAACTGTATTCAAAGGTCAAATCCCCACCCTCGGGTGTGAGGCGGCTGTCTATTGCGATGCCGTTGATGTCTAAAGCTATCACGCCCACATCGGTTTCGTAGTTGCAGATATTCACCGAGCCCTGCTCAATGATTAAATTTGAGTTTGCCACAGGGCCAAAGCGTGTCATAGATACTCCGCTGTTCCACACTTTTAAAGTTGTGGTGCAACCCTCAAATCCGGTGGCACTGCTGTCCTTGTAGCAGATATAGTACTTTTCACCTTTTTGGTAAAAAGAGCCCACAGTGGTGAGGCTGACGGTGTCTGTGTCATCTTCCGTGAGAATACTGCCCACTATGGTTATTAAATAGTTTTCATTCATTGCTAATCCTTTATGTCTGTGAGGACGGAAGAGGTGAGGGCGTCACTGCCCAAAAAGATTTTTGCCACCTTGTCAAAGCTCTCTGGCTTTGCGGTGACATAATACTCTATACTACCGTTTTCCTCAGTGGAATTTTCTAAATTCAGCATAGAAAGTATCCGCTTTACCTCAAGTGCGGTCTCATATCCGGCGTCGATTAAAACCACCTCATCGCCCATTATATTCTGTATTATTTTTGAAATGATAGGAAAATGGGTGCAACCCAAAATGAGAGTGTCCACGCCAAACGCCTTTATTGGGGCAAGGTATTCTCTCGCCACCGAGTTGGTTATAAAGTTTCCGTCGTCTATATAGCCCTCTTCCACCAAGGTTACAAACTGCGGACAGCCGTTGCTCACGGTTTGAATATCCTTGTCGTGGAGTTTCAGCCTTGTGGCAAAGCTTCCGGATTTTATTGTGGCAGGGGTGCCGATTATCCCTATTCGCTTGTTCTTTGTGGCTTTTACAGCGGCGGAAATAGTGGGGGCAATCACGTCGATAAATGGGACACAGAGGTTGTGAAGCTGGGCGGCAGGTACATTGCTGGACACTGTTCCGCAGGCGGCAACCACAAGCTTTACGCCCTTTCTCTGAAGAAAATCCACATCGTCGTTGGCATATTTTGCGATGGTTTCCTTGGTGTTTACCCCATAGGGCATTCTCAAGGTGTCGCCTAAATAAATGATATCCTCAAAAGGAATGACCTCTAAAAGCTCTTTTACGCAGGTCAAACCGCCCACGCCTGAGTCAAAAACTCCGATAGGACTATCTTTCATCGTCAGCACCTCCCAGACCCAGCTGAATGAGACCGTCCACCAATTGTGGATAGCTCATACCTGTGTATTGCATAAGTTTTGGGTACATACTTATTGAGGTGAACCCCGGAAGGGTGTTTATCTCGTTGAGCAAAATTTTACCTGTGCCCTCCTGTACAAAAAAATCCACACGGGACAGACCACGGCAGTCCATAACCGTAAATGCCTGTTTTGCAATCTTTCTGATTTCAAGGCGAGTTTCTTCGCTGAGGTGTGCAGGGATATAGGTTTTGCTGGTACCTGATTTATATTTGTCATCGTAATCATAAAAAGCTGCGCTGGCTCCGATTTCTCCTACTTCGCTGGCAATCAAATCGGGAATATTCCCGAAAACCGCACATTCTACCTCTTGTCCTTTGACAAATTCTTCAAATATAACCTTGTCGTCGTGGGCGAGTGCGGCGTTTATGGAAATTTTTAATTCCTCTTTGTCACAAGCCTTTGAGACACCCACAGATGAACCGCTGTTGGCAGGTTTTACAAAGATTGGATAGCCTAAATGTTTATCTAATCTCTCCTGTATAGCCTCAAAATCATCAATTTCCCAGGCGTGCATATAATCCCATTTGCAGCGGGCTATGCCGGCTTTGTCAAAAGCCATATTTGCGTGAACTTTATCCATACACAGGGCGCTGGAGAGCACTCCGCAGCCGCAGTAGGGGATACCGCTTAAATCAAGCAGACCCTGAATAGTTCCGTCCTCGCCGTTTTTACCGTGGAGAACAGGCAGAACAACGTCGATTTTCTCGATGGAAATGTTTGAACCGTCCATCTTTATAAGTCCCTTTGTGGCTCTGTCTGGGCTTATCATACAAGGCACGCAGTCCGGATATTCTTGCCAGTTTCCGCTGACTATTTCATCGGTTGAGCCGGGGAAGAAGAGCCAGCGCCCCTTTTTTGTAATGCCCACCTTAACCACATCATATTTATCGGTGGGAATATTGTCAATGACGCTCTTTGCGCTCATAAGGCTCACCTCATGCTCATTTGAAACTCCGCCGAAGATAACACATACTTTAATTTTAGCCATAAAGACCTCCCGTTTATCATAAAAACTTATCGTTATAAAATACTATTATATTATATTAACATATATCACTGAAAATGTGAATAGTCATAGGAAGATTTTATCTTAAATTTGTGTACAATCCATAAAAAAAATCAATCTAAGCAGTTGCCACTTGACATATTAAAAGTAAATATCTATAATTAAATAGGTAAATTATGATGTTGAATGGTAAATTATCGCCTTTACAACAAATATAAAGCTGAATTATAAAAAATATATTGACTTATGAGCTGTGGTTATGGTATATTAATACTACCTCTATTGCAGGTCATTTTTTTATGCAAAAATTTTTTGCGGGCGTAGAGGGAGGCTAACACTTTATGGAGGTGCCGATATGAGAGTTAGAATTACACTTGCATGTACAGAATGCAAACAGCGCAATTATGACACAATGAAGAACAAGAAGAATACTCCTGACAGAGTAGAGTTCAACAAGTATTGTCGTTTTTGCAAAAAACACACTCTTCACAGAGAGACAAAATAAGGGAGAATAGGCTATGGCAGATAAGAAAGAAAAGGTTGGCTTTTTTGGCGCAATCAAAAACTTCTTCGGCCGTATTGGCAAACAGATCAGAGAGCTCAAAAGTGAGATGAAAAAGATTGTATGGCCAACTAAAAGCCAGATAATAAACAATACCCTTATTGTTATTGCTGTGTCATTGATTGCAGCAGTGTTTATTTTTGGTTTAGACACGGCTTTCGGGCTTGTGTTACAGCTGATTTACAAAAACGTTTAATCAACAAAAGCGAGGTATAAACTATGGACGAGGCAAAATGGTATGTTGTTCACACATATTCAGGCTATGAAAACAAGGTAGCTACCAGCCTTGAAGCCGTTATTGAAAACCGCCGCTTGCACGAGATGATACAGGACATTAAAGTGCCTGTTGAAACAGTAGTAGAAATTAAGGACGGCAAACGCAAAGAGGTAGAGCACAAGCTTTTCCCCTCATATGTGTTTGTAAAAATGGTCCTTACTGACGACACCTGGTATATCGTGCGCAACACCCGTGGCGTCACAGGTTTTGTGGGTTCATCTTCATCTAAACCCTCGCCTCTTTCTCAAAAAGAGGTTGATGCAATGGGCGTTGAAACAAAATCTCAGACAATCGACTTTAAGGTGGGAGACAATGTAGAAATCACCGACGGTCCTTTGAGCGGCTTTATCGGTATTGTCAGCGAGATTGACACCGAAGAGCTAAAAGTAAAGGTAAATGTGTCAATGTTCGGCAGAGAGACCCTCACCGAATTGGATCTTTTACAAGTAAAACCAATCTAACAACAGGTAAGAGTCACGTTTTAGTGATTTTTATAGGGCGTCAATGGGGCGCCCGTGGGAGGGTAAGAAAAGTTCTTATCCGATAGCTTACCACATATTTCGGAGGTATTTAAAATGGCTCAAAAAGTTACTGGATATATCAAACTCCAGATTCCTGCTGGAAAGGCGACTCCGGCACCACCGGTTGGACCGGCTCTCGGTCAGCACGGTGTTAACATTATGTCTTTTACAAAAGAATTTAATGAGAGAACACAAAAAGATATCGGTTACATTATTCCTGTTGTCATCACAGTTTATGCCGACCGTACTTTCAGCTTTATCACAAAGACACCACCAGCTCCTGTATTAATCAAAAAGGAATTGGGTCTTGAATCTGCCTCAGGCGTGCCAAACAAAACAAAAGTTGGCCAGCTTACAAAAGAGCAGGTTCGCAAAATTGCTGAAATTAAAATGCCTGACCTCAATGCAGCAAGCATCGAAAGTGCTATGAGCATGGTAGCAGGTACAGCACGCAGCATGGGCATCACAGTAGAAGAATAACAACAAAAGTTCATCTGAACTCACACAAGTGGGAGGATATTTCCGTTTAACCACAGGAGGATAATAATGAAACACGGTAAGAAGTATACAGACAGTAAAAAGCTTGTTGACAAAACAAAGCTTTATGACCTTGAAGAAGCTTGCGATTTGTGCGTCAGCACAGCAAAAGCCAAGTTTGACGAGACAGTGGAATTACACGTTCGTCTGGGCGTTGACTCACGTCACGCTGAGCAGCAGGTTCGTGGCGCAGTTGTTTTGCCCCACGGCACAGGCAAAAATGTCAGAGTTTTGGTTATCGCTAAAGGCGACAACGAAAAAGCTGCTTTAGAAGCAGGCGCTGATATAGTCGGAGCAGAGGATATAGTGGCAAGAATCCAAAACGAAAACTTTATGGATTTTGATGTGCTTATCACAACACCTGATATGATGGGCTTGGTTGGCCGTTTGGGTAGAGTTTTAGGCCCTCGTGGTCTTATGCCTAACCCAAAGGCAGGTACAGTTACACCTAACGTAGCACAGGCTGTCAAAGATGCTAAAGCAGGTAAAATCGAGTACCGTCTTGACAAAGCAAACATAATCCACGTTCCAGTGGGCAAAGCTTCATTCGGCAAAGAAAAACTTTCCGAAAACGTAGCGACTGTTATGGACGCAATCGTCAAGGCAAAACCGGCGGCAGCTAAAGGACAGTATGTTCGTTCAGCGGCTCTTGCAACAACTATGGGCCCCGGCATCAAGATGAACAATGCTAAATTCGGCGGCTAATTTATCCAAATACGGATAAAATAGCTATTGACATTGAGCAAAAAACATTATATAATTAAAGAGCTGTTTTAAGACAGCAGGTGCAATGCGTAAAAGGTTATTCCTACCTGCCGAGAACTGAGCGTTATAAATGATATTTATAGGCTTGTTTTCTGCAAAGAGAACAAGCCTTTTATATTTGCAAAACAAACTTACAGCCTCTTTTTTCAAGGCGAAGAAAAGGTTATTATGTTTAAAAAATAATAAGAGAGGTGACAAAATTGGCAAGCGAAAAAATATTGGCACAAAAACAGGGCTACGTTTCAGAGCTCAAAGCTAAAATTGATGCTTCACAAGGCGGTGTAATTTTCAACTACGGCGGTATCACAGTTGAACAGGACACAAAGCTGCGTAAAGAGTTGAGAGAAGCCGGAGTTAAATACGAAGTAGTCAAGAACACTTTGATTAGATTTGCTATCAAAGATACAGCTATCGAGAGTATGTCAGAATACTTGCAGGGCACAACAGCCATAGCTATCTCAGGAGAAGACGCTCTTGCAGCAGCAAGAATTCTTTTTAAATTCTGTGAGGCTTCCAAAGGCAAATTTGAGCTCAAAACAGGTTATATGGACGGCGAAGTTTTAGACGCAGAAGGCGTAAAGACTCTTGCTACATTACCAAACAGAGAAGGTCTTCTCTCAATGCTCCTTTCCGCTCTCACAGGCAACCTTCGTGGTTTGGCTTGTGCTATCGATGCAGTTAAAGAGCAAAAAGAAGGCGAAGTAGCTTAATTTATTTAAGCTCACACTAATTATTAATTATTAACGGAGGAAATTGAAATGGCAAGCGAAAAAATCGTAAAATTTGTTGAAGAAGTTAAAACTCTTACAGTTCTTGAATTGGCAGAATTGGTAAAGGCTATCGAAGAAGAATTCGGCGTAACTGCAGCAGCTCCAGTAGTTGTAGCAGGCGGCGCAGCAGCTCCTGTTGCTGAAGAGAAATCAGAATTTGACGTTATCTTGGTTGAGGCAGGCGCTTCAAAGATGGGCGTTATCAAAATTGTTAAAGAAGTTACAGGCCTCGGCTTGAAAGAATCAAAAGACATCGTTGACAATGCTCCTAAGGCTATCAAAGAAGCAATGCCAAAGTCTGACGCTGAAGCTCTTAAAGCAAAGCTTGAAGAAGCAGGCGCAAAAGTTGAGCTTAAGTAATTTAGCTTAATACAGCAATATAAAACGCAGTGGTTTTCCACTGCGTTTTTTTGTTGTGATATTAAAAATATTTTTAAAAATGGGCTCTATGATAAATATTTTAGTAATCAGATAGCAGAGCATTTTAAGGATATTATTAAAAAAATTCTTAAAAAATAGGATAGATATAACAGAGTTTATCAGCCATAATAGCCCCCTTATTTTAAAATTTCAAAATCAATTATTAACAAACTATGAATAAAAATATATGGCAAAAATCATAGTTAACACAATAAAGTATAAGGCAAAGCTTAAAAATGTTATGATTATATCAACAATAAAAATACTGGGAGACGAAAAAATGGAAAAAACAAACAACACAAGAATTATGGTTATGACGGCATTTTTTGCAGGTATAGTGTACCTTGGAATACAGATATTCCGCATACCTGTGCCCTCTGCTTTTGGCACACCTTTTCTGCATTTCGGACATATATTTGTAGTGCTATCTATCATCTGTCTGGGCCCGAAATATTCGGCAATCGCATCGGTTATAGGCTATTTGATTTTTGATATCGTAAATGGATATATTCAGGCAATCCCCAACGTCCTTCTCTCCACCATAATCAAGTGTACAGTGGTGGGATTAATCTACATAGCCCTTTCTAAAAAAGCTCAGGGCGATTATAAAAAATTGCAGATATCCGCCACTGTCACAGCGGCGATATACGGGCTGTTGAGCATCGTGATTGATTTTATCCTCTCCACCATAGAGCTTATGTTAGTGGGCAACGCATTTGTAACCGCCATAACCATTGAGATTGCGGCAATTCCTGCCACGGCAATCAATGCGGTGTTTACGGTTATAGGCATATCAATTTTATATCTGCCCGTCACAAGCGCATACAATAAAATAATCAAAAAGGCAGCGGTGTAGGTTATGAATATTAAAGAAATACAGGTCTTGCTTCGCCAATATAATTTTGACGGCTGGATATTCGGAGATTTTCAAGGTCGTGATTTTATAACAAACAGCTTTTGCGGTTTGACAAAACGCAGATGTACAAGGCGGCTTTTTTACTATATACCTGTCTGTGGTACCCCCGTAAAAATTCTTTCGGCAATCGAGCCCCTTCTTCTTGACCATATGGAGGGCAAAAAAGTGCTGTACAAGGGTCTTGCCCAGCAAAAAGCAGCCTTGAGCGAAATATTGAAACCGGGTATGAATATCGCCTGTCAGTATTCCCCTATGGGAAAAGTGCCAACCATAAGCTCAATGGACGCAGGGCTGATTGAATACTTAAAGAGCTTTGGGGTGAACTTGCACAGCAGCGCTGATATTATGCAGCATTTTGGAGCTGTCCTGTCAGATAAGCAGATTGAAACTCATAAGCAGGCTGGGATTATTATCCATAAAATTTTAAACGATGCCTTTAGCTGGATAAGAAAAAGCATTGATAACCAGGAATATATTGACGAGTGGGATTTGAAAGAAAAATTTGCTGAGTTAGTGAGCGGTGAAAATATTCATATGGACTCACCTCCCTTTTTCGGCATTGACGACCACGCTTCAGACCCGGGGTATGAGCCCGAGAGCAGCGGCTCATATGAGATAAAAGAGGGCAGCAGGCTGATAGTGGACATCGCAGGCAGGCTCCCCCAAGATGATGCAATTTATTATGATGTATCCTGGTGTATGAATGTGGGAGCAAATATTCAGCCCGAATATCAGAGGCTGTTTGACATTGTAAATGAGGCACGTTTTGGAGCTTTTGATTTAATTCAGTCAAGCCTTGATGAGGACAAGGCAATCAAAGGCTGTGACGTGGACAGGTTTGTGCAGGAAAAATTTAAGGGGTATGGGCTGGATACATTCATTATGCACCGCACAGGTCACAACATCGGTCACGATTGCCACGGGATAGGCGCTAACTTGGACAACTATGAAACCGAGGATATCAGAACCTTGATTGCGGGTACGATGTTCTCCATTGAACCGGGGCTTTACACTGAAAAAATAGGGGTGCGACTGGAGTATGATGTCCATATAACAAAGGATAAAAAAGCAAAAGTCTATGGGCCTATCCAAAATAAAATATTGGTAATATAGCTATTAAATCTAAAAATCCACGGAGATAACAAGGCTGATTATATATTAAATTGAACCGTCGCAAATTTGCGACGGTTCAATTTTTATGGTTAATTATATGCAGATAATAATATGAATAGGTGTGGCAGATAAAGATATTAGTTACTATACATAGATAAGCCTATGCGCCCCTATCTTAAAGAGGGCTGACAGGGTCAAGAGATTGCAAAGCTGAAGTGAGTATGACCTTTCGAGAGTGAAAAGTTGCACGGAAACGCTTGTCAATTCGATTTAAAACCATCATACTGTTCTCATAGTTTATCATAGGGAGCATAAGGGCATATTGCAGCGGTGAGCACCGTGTAAAGGCATCACCTTTGCGCAAGCTCTCCCTGATTGTCAAATGGAGATGCTCCATGGCTCGCTCACGGACAGCTTTTTCAGGCTGCTCCTCATTGTCGGCGCTGATTATTGAAAAAAGCCCTATAAAAATGCTGCTGCCATTCCTTAAAGCACTTCGTGCCTCAAAGCGGTATAGCTGCTTAAATACCTCAAGCTCGCAATAGAAAGCGCTGTTTATACTGTCACGGGATTCATTCAAATCCTTTTTTAAATCCTTGATGTTCATACTGCCAGAGTGGCTGGTTTTTGATATTTCGGCGTACAATTTCCTTGTGCCGTCGGAGAGCTCCACCCCAAGTTCTTTGTAAAAGAGTTCTCCCACATAATTGAAATGATTTATGGCTTGCTGCTGGTTGCCCTGTTTGTAAAGGGCATAAATTATGTATTTATGGGCGGTTTCATCAAAGGCATCTATATCTGTTGCCCTCTTTGCCACATTGTAAAGGGCAGAGTAGTTCTCACACTTGTCATACATGTCCAAAAGTTTGTACACCGTTTTTAAATACATAGAGTGATAGTGCTGGCTGACTGAGACCACCCAGCTTTTGTACCCGATAGATGACATAAAATCCCCGTCATAACACTCCACCGCATCTCTTAAAAGCTCAGAGCGTGTGAGGTTGTCGAGCTGGGAATCACTTGTTTTGCAGTACAGCTCAAACTTTTCCACATCTACGGTCATGGGTAAATCGTTATTTATATGGTAGCTTCCGCCTGAAAAGACGATAAAATCCTTCCAGCAAGGGAAGTTTAATTTATCTGTGACCTTTCTAAAGCGGTAAACCAAGTTTTTCAATGCGGCGGCGGGGTTAGATATATCCTCTGTCCATAAGGCGTCAATTATGGCATCTTGAGAGATAACTTTATCCCTGTTTATAACCAAAAAGCCTATTAGGTTACACAGCTGATTGCTCAAATCATCATTGGTTATCACCGTATCACCTACGGTTATTGAAAAACTACCGAATAATTTTATTTTAATAGGTAAATGAGTGCTTAAATTCTTCATAACAGCCTCCCATAACAATTTGAAATATTCTAACTTATAGTGTATATAATTATATCACGCTTAATTTTATTTTACAAACAAATAAATGAAAATTTGTAGCGAAAATAACATATAATGCACTATTTTTCAACAGAATTGCCACTATATAAAAATTTTATGGTAAACTATATACATTAAGTTTGAAAAATTATATAATTGTATTAATTTATAACTGAGGGCAGGTGAGTTTATGGGGAAAAGAAAGTTTTTTTTGGCGATAGCCTGTGGGCTTTGCCTGTTTGGATTGCTGTGCGGCTGCCAAAATCAGACCGCCCCCGTGAGCGAGGAAGATACCCCCTTGCGAGACAGCACCCCCACAGTGCGAACACCTATGGCGGACGGATTAAAGCAGGGAAAGTGCAAGTCGGCTTTTGTGGACTACTCCCACACCGACCAAGGATATTTTGTGGCGAATTACAGCGGAGACAACCACAAGGTAAAGCTGCTTTTAGACGGGCCCGACGGGGTTCAATACACCTACACACTCAATGGTGGCGATGAAGTTTTCCCACTCACCGCAGGTGATGGGCGATACACTGTCAGCATTTGTGAAAATATTGAGGGGATAAACTACTCCGTGATTTTATCGGTGGCTTTTGATGTGACACTCCAAAGCGAGTTCCTCCCATTTTTATATCCAAATCAGTATGTGATGTTCGGGCAGGACACAGATTGTGTCACCATAGGCAGTGAGCAGGCGGCAGGGGCTCACAGCGAAATAGAGGTGGTGTCCTCGGTGTACAACTATGTTATGAAAAACCTTTCCTACGACTATGAAAAATCCAAAAAACTCCAAAGCGGCTACACCCCTAAGGTGGACGAAATATTAGATGAGGGCAAGGGGATATGCTTTGATTATGCGGCGGTTATGGCGACCATGCTACGCACCCAGAACATTCCCACAAAGTTAGATGTGGGATATGCAGGAACAATATATCACGCCTGGCTGAGCGTATACATAAAAGATTTAGGCTGGGTTAATGGCATAATTGAATTTGACGGGGTGAGCTGGCAATTGATGGACCCCACATTTGCGGACAATGACAACCAAAGCAAGGAAATTATGAAGTTTATAAGCGATAAAGAAAATTATGATACCAAATATAAATATTGATTGAAATCATGGTCAATGTCTTAAAAAATTTAAGCAGGTTTAGAGTTGTGGAATGATTTTTAAGGAGAATATATGAATAGAAATACGCCCTTGAACGATTTGGAGCTATCCGCATTTTGCTCACAGCTATCAATGCTTTTAAATGCGGGGATAAACGTGGCGGACGGTCTGTCGGTGATGTATCAAGACACAGAGAATGAGCCCTCAAAGCAGTTGCTTGAAAGGATAACCCAGTCATTTAACCAAGGGAAAGGCTTTTCAGCAGGGCTTAAAAATGCGGAAGTTTTCCCTGTATATATGGTGGATATGGTGGAGGTGGGGGAAGTTTCGGGCAATCTTGACAAGGTGCTGAACTCCCTCTCACGTTATTATGAAAATGAGCACGAGATAAAAGAAAGCTTGAAAAGTGCGGTGAGATACCCGGGCATTATGTGTTTGATGATGGCGGTGGTGATAGCTGTGCTTGTGGGCAAGGTGTTGCCTGTCTTTGCCACGGTCTATAACGGGCTGGGCAGCCAGCTCTCCGCCTTGAGCAGCAGCGTGATAAATATGGGGGCAATGTTCTCAAAATATTCGGTGGTGTTCATAGTGATACTTCTGCTATCAGCAGCGTTTTACCTATATTGTACCCACACAGAAAACGGCAAAAAAATAGGCAGGCGATTTTTGCAAAACTTTTTTTTGACCCGCACGATATACGAAAAAACTTCAAGGGCGAGATTTGCTTTTGGGCTCTCACTTATGCTCTCCAGCGGTTTTGACACCACACAAAGTATGGAAAAGGTGCTCCCCTTGGTGGAGGACGAAAAGATAAGGGCAAAGGTGAAAAAATGCTCCGCCCTTATGGAGAGTGGAGAAAGCTTTGAAGGGGCGGTGAAGCAGAGCGAGCTCTTTAATGCCGCATACTCAAGAATGGTCTCCATAGGTTTTAAAACAGGCAATTATGAAAAAGTGATGGAAAAGATAGCAGATGATTATTCACGACAAGTCAGCGAGGAGATAAGCACTAAAATTGCGCTGATAGAACCCTCTATGGTGGCGATTTTCTCGCTTATTGTGGGATTTATACTTCTGTCAGTCATACTTCCGCTCATAGGCGTAATGTCTGTGATAGGGTAGGTGAATATTATGTCAGCAGATAGATTTGTCCAAAATCGAAAGAAAAAATATAAAGGCATAATAGGAATTGTGGTGGGGATAGTCATAATTATCGCCTTGCTTCAAGGTGTAAGTTCAATAGAAACTCAAAGCACCAAAATGAAAAAGCAGAGCTTGGAGGACGCCATTATGAAGAGCGTCACCCATTGCTACGCCACCCAAGGGTTTTATCCCGACAATTTGAAGTATATAAAAGAAAATTACGGCATCACCTATGATGATGAAAAATTTGTGGTGATGTACAATAGCTTTGCAGGCAATATTTGCCCGGATATAACCGTCATAGAGAAAAAGTGAGCCACACGAGCTGACGCCATATTATAATTTTGAATTTGCCAATATAGCCGTCATTGAGAAAAAGTGAGGCAGTTGCCGGCAAAGGGCATAGAGAGCCAATTTATTTTTACAGCGGAGGGCGCTGAGGAGGGAGCAGCTATGAAAAAGCAAAAGGGAGAAGCGGTAGATTTTCTGTTTATATTAGGGCTGTTTTTTGCTCTGTGCAGTTGCTCTGTCCTAGTGGTGCTACTGGGGGCAAAGGTCTACAAAAAGACAACTCAGGCGATGGATACAAACTTTACCCAGCGCACAGGGCTTGAATATATTGTGGAAAAAGCTCGCCAAAACGATATGGACGGCGGCTTGTCTTTAGGCAAAATAGAGGGGGAAGACGCCTTGATATTCACAAGAACACAGGGCGAGAATAAATTTTACACCTATATATACTATTATAACGGATATTTAAGAGAAATTTATCTTGCCAATGACGCCCAGCCAATCCTCACTGCCGGGCAGAAGATAACAAAGGCGCAGGGGGTAGAAATAGAGCAGGAAGATGATATTTTTACTGTGAGCATAACAGGTCAAGACAACCAAAAATCAAGCGTATATCTCAGCTGTGTCAGCGAGGGGGAGGACAATGTATAGACGAAACAGAAAATCCACCTTGTTTTTAATCGAGCTTATTATATCTATCTTCTTTTTTTCTATCTGCTGTGGGGTCTGCGTACAGCTTTTTGCAAAGGCGAGTGTGGTCAGCCGTGAAAATGAAAATCGAGCTCAGGCACTTTTGGTCTTGCAATCGGCGCAGAATGTGTTGCAAAAAAACACGCTAAAAGAGACCGGAGAGATTTTAAATGGGAGATATGAGACAGACAAAATCAGGTGTGAATATGACCGTGAGTGGTGTCCCACCCAAGAGGAAGGCTGCTTTTTTCTGGAAGTGTCCCAAGTGGGAAGAGACGATTTTGATTTTCATATATACAGTAGCATAGACAAAAAGACGATTTTGCGCCAAAAGATAGTGTTGCACAGCCCACTGACAATAGGGGAGGCAGAAGATGAATAATAAATCAGACAGCCCACAGGCGAGCGTTGGCATAGGCGCTTCTTGGATTTTGGTGATTTTTGTTCTCCTCACCTTAGTGAGCTTCGGGGTGCTGTCTTTAGAGGGGGCAAATGCCGATAAACGCCTGTGTGAAAAAACTCTAAACCACTCACAGGAGTATTACAATGCCTCCAATGCCGCAAATGAGAAGCTTGCAAAAATAGATGAGGCGCTTTTGGGCGCTTATAAAAAAGGTGATTATTTTCTGTGGGCAAGGAGCGGGTTGCAGGACATTGACGGGGTAAAGATAAGCGAATTTGACCCACAAAACAGCACCGAGGGGTTTATTGCCTCCTTTTCACAGCCGATAAGCGACAGTCAGCATATAGAAGTAATTTTGCATATACAAAAACCAAAAGAAGCACAGGATAGTTTTTATAAGATAAAAAGTTGGCAGACACTCACTCAAGTGGACTGGCAACCCAATGAAAACTTGCCGATTTATAGCGGCAACACCACAGAGGGGTAGATTTTATGGACATAAGTAAAATATTGAGCGATGCGGTGGCAAAAAATGCCTCGGATATTTTTATCGTGGCAGGCAGAGCTTTGTCGTACACTGTTGAGGGTAACATAATTTCCGCCGACAGCGGTAAATTGAAACCGTCGGACACCTATGAAATCTTGTCTGGCATCTATTCTTTGCTCCCAAACCGCACTATGGACAAGCTTGAGCAGGAGGGCAACGACGATTTTTCCTTTGCTTTGGCTGGGATATCTCGCTTTCGTGTGAGCGCTTACAGACAAAGAAACAGCTTTGCGGCGGTGGTGAGGGTGATATCCTTTACCTTGCCTAACCCCCGTGAAATCGGAATACCCGAGAGCGTCCTGTCCTTGAGCGAAAAGAAAAAGGGCTTGGTGCTTATAACAGGCACCGCCGGAAGCGGAAAATCCACCACCTTGGCGTGTATAATTGACCGCATTAATTCCTCTCAGAACAAGCATATCATCACCTTAGAGGACCCCTTGGAGTTTTTGCACAGCCATAAAAAAAGCATTGTCAGCCAAAGAGAGATAGGCACGGACGTAAAAGATTATTTGAGCGCATTGAGAGCATCTTTGCGCCAGAGACCCAATGTGATTTTGTTAGGTGAGATGAGAGACTATGAGACTATCGACGTGGCGATGACGGCGGCGGAGACAGGTCACTTGATTTTTTCCAGCCTGCACACCGTGGGCGCAGCGAACACTATTGAAAGAATTATAGACGTTTTCCCCCCTAATCAGCAGCAACAGATAGCTTTTCAATTGGCTATGGTATTGCAAGCCGTGGCGTCCCAGCAATTAGTCCCCACCTTAGACGGAAGACTTGTGCCGGTTTTTGAAATTATGACGGTGACACCTGCAATACGCAATCTCATAAGAGAAAATAAAATTCATCAGGTGGACAATGTGATATCCTCCGCCCAAAGCAGCGAGATGATATCTATGGATAACGCTCTTTTAGAGCTGTACAAGCAGGGAATTATAAGCGACAAAACAGCGCTTACCTACTGCGCAAATCCGGAGATGCTGGCAAAAAAGTTGTAAACACTCATATCAAATAAATAATTAAGCATATATTATCTGTATAAGGCGGAGATATATGCTTTTTTAGTGCAAAAAACAAAGAATATGGTAGCTTAGTCACAAAATAAAATAAAATTCAAAATATTGTTATTTTGTTACCAAAAAAATGGGTTTTGTTACTGCTTTGTTACTGAGAGGTGAGATAATACAATCAAGAAAGAAACTAAGGGGGGAGCGAAGATGAAGTGGAGCATATGGTAAGGCTTATGCCAAACGGGGCAACTAAGGTGCTTATATTGGTTGACGGCTCAAAGTATGACGAAGTCCATGGTCGTTGGTGCTCCTTATATGCACCCAAAGAACAGGTGTTTAACAGTTGTTTTGAACTTATTGGCCAGATTGATGAATTTTACAATTATTACAGCTTGGTTTACTCTTCGACTAAACGGCGTAGTATGGTAAAAGTAAAATCATCTACAAACAATCAAGGCAGTTTTCCAAGAAGGGAGGTCAAAAGATATATGAATGAAGAAATTTTCAACAAAAAGCAAGGCGAAAAGGCGACGTTCATTATCCAGGTAATGTTCAGGCAAAACTCCACTTGGCAAGGCTCAGTCAAATGGGTTGAAACGGGGGAGGAAACAAAATTCCGCAGCACTATGGAACTGGTGAAAATGATGGACGAAGTCGTTTGCCGTCAGCTTGGTGCAGAGGACGAAGAAATACAAGCAGATTAAAATATCAAGATTTTATAAGTACAAAAATTATTTAGGAGGATAACATGAAAAGCAAATTTGAGAGAATTTTGTCTTTGGTATTGGCATTGACGTTGGTTTTTAACCTTATGCCATACGGTGCTTTTGCACAAGATGAAACCATAGACAACGCCACCACCTTTGAAGTTAAGTTTTTACAGGAGGACGGCACCACACAGATAGGCGAGACACAAAAGGTCAATCAGGGCGAGAGCGCTGTTGCACCTACTGAAGTTCCGGTCATCGAGGGCAAAGAGTTTAAAGGCTGGGATAAAGAGTTTATCGATGTCCAAAGCAATTTGGATATAACAGCGGTATATCAAGAGCTTCCGGCAGCACCTGCTGTTGAAAGTCCACAAGCGGATCCGACACCTGCAGCTGAAGAAGTAAAAGTTGTGTCCCCACTTGACGCTTCAAGCAGAGCTCAGAAATGCGATTTACGCTACTACAAGAGCAGCGCAAGCGGTTCAGGTGCGCTGTTACACACTGATAAAAATATAAAAGCGGGCTCTAAAACACATCTTTACACTCCTGAAAAAGATATAACAACTACTTCTAAGGACGGCACTGTTTATAAAGTCATAGGCTGGACAACATATCCCGGATCTTATTGGATCCAGAGCGAAGCCGAGTACAACAATACGGTGAATAAGGATTGGTTCAAAAACTTTGGCGCAGAGATAGATATGACATATTTCGATGATAATTACTATGCAATATGGGCAGATATCTCAGTACTACCGGGAGCAAAACCAACACCAGTAGAAGAAAAAGATGCACGTTTCTATATCCTTCTGCCTAACACAGAGATACCTACATCAGCAGGCGATAAGCAAAACAAAAATAATTATGTTCCAAACGACGGAATGTCTATGGCAGGTACTCGTTGGAACTCATTGACAGGTATCCCCGGCGGCAAAATTACCAAAGCAGCTTACGATAGAATACCTAATTCCTCCAACAGATTTGAGGAAATAGGCGGGTTGGATACAAGCTACTATAAAGTGCCGGCATCATTGGGCTCATTGACCTACTTGGGTCAAAACTATAACTTTAATGAGTTAGACATAGTATGGTATTCAATGACCAACAACACATCTAACGGTGTGGAATACTACAACATAGACGGATACGTTAAAGACGCAAAAATCAAAGTCACATATTTTGCAAACTTTGACGGAGCACAGCCTGTATCAATAAGCGTTGACAAAAAGACAGGCGAAAATTTTACACCTGACGGATACGATAAAACAGGGTTGCCTTCAAGAGAGGGCTACACATTTAAAGGTTGGGTTGACAATGCAGGAAATGCCTACACAGGCGGATTACTCAAATCAGACTTAAATCTTTATGCAGTCTGGGAAGTTATTCCCGTGGCAAAGTTCAAGGTAACAACATCAAGTGATGCAGGTTCCATAGTTACCCCAACAAAAGAATACACCAAGGGCGAAGA
>JAVVVT010000017.1:0-20186 GCA_036652515.1 Oscillospiraceae bacterium | reverse complement strand
CGCAAATTTATTTTACCATGCAGCATATTCAAACTCATCTATATATGAATAATATAGTAAGCTTAAATTATATATTTATCACAATTGTGATATACGATTTATGCAATCAATTTAACGGGGCATCTCCGTATATATTCATTATATAAAAAACACCTGCAAATTGAATTTAATCACGACTAAGTTTATTACTTTTAGCCTTTAATGTCAATAAAATATCAAAAATAGGTGGAATTTATTCATTTTTTAAATCATTTTGTAAATTTAAAGGATAAAAGCACTCCAATATCCTATAAATAGGCACAAGCACTTGATTTTATTGCAAAAAAACAGGCCAACTGTGATAAGCATAAAAATGCAAATCAATCGGTCTGTTTTATTTAAGATAAAGATTTAATTATATATTTATCACAATTTGCTTGTACTAATTTTATCTATTAAAATAAAATACGGTTAAATATTCGATATGAGCAAGCCAACCATAACCCCCACGATTGTGATAAATCCGGGCGCTTTGGACTTCCACATAAGTATGGACTCCGGCAATAGCTCGCCGAACACCACATATAGCATTGCGCCGCTTGCAAAGCTGAGAGAGAGTGAGAGCATCAACGGGTTCAAAATGCCTAAATAGTAGCCTATTACAGCACCTATAATCGTGGGGGCGCCTGTCATAGCTGTGAGCAACACCGCACGAATTTTTGACATTCCGCCTGAAATCAATGGCACAGACACAGCCATTCCCTCGGGTATATTATGTAAACCGATAACAATTGCCATTATAAATCCGGAGCCTGAAAAGGCATTTTCCGCAAAGGTTTCTCCTGCGTAAGAGGCACCGATAACCATTCCCTCAGGTAGGTTGTGAAGTGCGATTGCGCAAGCCATAACTATACCGCCGATGAGTAAATCCGGAATTGAGTTTTTGCTTTTATGCTCTTCATAATGGTTTTCGTGAAAGAGTTCGTCCAAATCGTCAGCAGTTTTCGGGTGGTCGCTGTCGATGTGGGCTATCTCGTGGTTAGTCGCTTTATCTATTGCGCTGTTGAGAAGATAAATAACTCCATAACCTACAAATACGCCTAAAATCACAATCCATATGGATATGGGCTGGGCAGAGTTTTGAGGGTGAAGAGCATCTTTAATAAGGTCAAAGCAGACAATACTCAGCATTATTCCTGCCGCAAAACTTAGCATTAGACTGGCAATTTTTTTGGAGTCGTGCTTCATCGATGCGCCCACGATACCGCCCAGCCCTGTGCCTCCAACGCCGGCAATCGCCGTCATTATGATTACCCAAAGAATAGTTTCCATAATTACCTCCGCAAATGTTAACGTGTGCTAACTTACCTACTGCTAACTATTGTATAACTATATTTTACCATTGTCAATATTAAATCAATCTTTTATTTATAAATGTGAAAAGTATATATAATCTTCTAAATAGGAGTATTTTATGTGTATTTTTTGTGTGCAATATATCCTATTATTTTATGAAAAATCAGCCATATGGGCTTGATTATTACAAAGTGAAAATCGGGTGTGAGGCTGCTGCATATTTTTGCTTGAATTAGGGCATAGAAAAACAGAGCACACCAGTATCTGATAAGTCTTAATTTACAAGACATATTTATGAGACAGCGGTATACTCTGCTATATATTAAAAAATTTAATTGCTGTTATCCCAAAATTCTTTGAGCTGGCGTGAGAGCTTTTCAGGGCTTTCTGTATTGATGATATGCGACCAATGGGGCGGCATAATTTGACGATATTTAAAAAGCGTAAAACGGGAGTCAATCAGTAACACTACCCCTTTGTCGCTGTCGGTGCGTATGACCCTGCCTGCCGCCTGCATAACTTTATTCATTCCGGGATATTGGTATGCAAAGGCAAATCCGTCTTGATTTTTATCATTATAATAATCTTTAAGGACATCTGTCTGGGTGTTAATTGCCGACAGCCCCACTCCTACCACCGCACAGCCTATCAGCCTTTCTCCAACTAAGTCAATCCCCTCACCGTAAATCCCACCCAGCACGCAAAATCCCAAAAGCCCATCTTTGTTATTCTTATCAAAAGCTGCGATAAACTCCTCCCTTTCAGCGCCGGACATATTCAGTTTCTGCTTTATAACCTTAGCTTGTGGGTATTGCTCCACAAACAAATCGAAGGTGCTTTCCATATATTTATAACTGGGAAAAAACGCCATATAGTTTCCTACTTTTGAAGAGATAAGGACGTCCAACATCTGAATTATAGGTGTAAAGCTTTTTTGCCTGTCAGCATATTTAGTGCTGATTTTATCTGCAACAGCTATGAAACAATTATCCTTTGAAAAAGGGCTTTCAATATTTACACAGTTGCCTTTATCCCCCATAATCTGCCTATAATACGGCAGTGGGCTCAATGTGGCAGAAAATAACACGCTGCTGCGACCCTTTTCTAAGCTCTGTCCAATCCTATCCGAGGGGTCAACGCAGTTGAGGCGTACAAAAACGTTATCCTCCGCTTTAGAGAGAATGGTCACATATTTGTCATCGTACTCCTCAAATATTTTCAAGAAAAATTTCGTCTCAAAATATAGCTGTAACAATGTTTCATCAGTCGTTTCACCCTTATGCTTGTCAAAAAAGTCACCGCAAGCTTTAATAAAATCAGTCAAAGGCTTTTCTATTTCAGAGATAACCGTGGAAATGACGATTTTATCCTCCTGAGTGTTATCAAATTTATGACGCAAAGTGAGAAATGCGCTGTTCACTTTTGTTATGGAATTTAAAAATCGCTTTTCTTTTTTATCTATAAGTTTTTTTATGGCGAGAAATTCCTTTTTATCAATGGACGCCGAGTACATCTCCCTTGCCCTGTCAGGCAAATTATGAGCTTCATCAATTAAGAAAATATAGTCTCCGCTCTTGCCGCTAAAATATCTTTGCAATTTCACCACGGGGTCAAAAAGATAGTTGTAATCGCAAACTATCACGTCGCACCAAAGGCTTAAATCCAAGCTCAACTCATAGGGGCAAAGGGACTGTGACTTAGCGATTTGCAGGACGGTATCTCGGTCAAAAACATTGTTACACTGCAAAACCCAGTACAACACTTCGTTGATTTTATCAAAATATCCTCTGGCATAGGGGCAGGCATTGGGGTTGCACTGGCGCACCTCCATTGGACATATCTTGTCTTTTGCGGTGATAAATAAGGTTTTCAGCTTTAAATCCTTATAATGGTCATTCAGCTTTTCTATTGCTTGGGCTGTTGCCATTGCAGTGACCGTTTTTGCTGTAAGGTAAAACAGCTTGTCACCATAATTTTCTCCCATTGCTTTAAGCGAGGGAAAAATCGTGGACATAGTCTTGCCTATGCCGGTGGGGGCGCAGGCAAAAAGTCTGTCACTTTTTTTAATTGTGTTATAAACGCAAACTGCAAGCTTCCTCTGCCCTGTGCGATAAATATCAAAGGGAAATGTGAGCGCCTTTAAAGATAGGTTTCTTTCTTCTTTCCAGCTTATTTCAAGCATCGCCCATTTTTCATATTTTTTAAGTAAGCTGTGGACATCTGCTTTTAGCTGTAAAATAGTAAAATTTTGAGTGATATACTTTATTTCTTCACTATCAATATTAAAATATGACATTCTGATGTCTATATCCTGTAAATTTTTATCTAAACAAATTATGTACCCATAGCATTTTGCCTGCGCCCAGTGAGCGTCATTAAAATTTTCATCAATATTATTTATATCCACGGACACTGTTTTAATTTCATCAACGGTTATCTTTTTACCCTCTATAACGCCGTCTGCCCGCCCATAAATAGTGTAAAGTATTTCTCCTTCACAGATTTCCGTTGATAAAGAGACCTCCGCTTTATAATCAGCTCCCGCCTTTTTCTGCAATTGCCTGTGGATTTTAGAGCCTAAAAGCGCCCTATCCGTACCTGTAAAGCGATTGTCAATATCACCTTGGCGCATTACAAACTCCACCAATTGCTTTATCGGTATCTTCACCTTCATCTCTTCACCCACCATTTTTTGTCATTGTAACAATGTTACGCTATACTTTTACACGAGATTTTCAGCCTATAAATCGCACTTTACATATTCTTCAAGGAGCGAATATGTATTTGCAAGCCCATCTATATGACTTCTCTCATAGCCGTGGGAGGCGTACACTCCGGGGCCTATCAAGCCGTGGCGTATGTCATATCCGGCTTTTAGTGTAACGTCAACATCGGAGCCGTAAAATTGATACACATCAATGGCATAGTCGATATTTGCATTTTTTGCCGCCTGAACAAGCTGGGTTACGATGTCATAATTATAAGGTCCGCCGGCATCTTTGGCACAGATTGAAACCTGTGTTTCTTTGCAGTTCAAGCCTGTTCCCACACAGCCCATATCCACGCTTATCATATCCTGAACGTCCGTTGGTATGCCTGCCGCACCGCCGTGTCCCACCTCTTCATAGACGGTAAAGTTTATGTAGACCTTGCGCTTTAGGCTTATAAGTCTGTCTTTTACCGCCTTTGCCAGTGTCAATAGCACAGCAGCCGATGCTTTATCGTCTAAAAATCTGCTTTTTATAAAGCCTTTTTCTGTTATTACAAACTTGGGATTTACCGCTATGATATCACCGTTTTCTATCCCCAAACTTTTTGTGTCCTTTGCGCTGTAAACCTTTTCGTCCAGCAAAAGCTCCAAATTAGTATCAAAACCTCTGGGCTCGTTCACGTCTTTGTTAACGTGGGAAGATGCGTTTTCTATCTGAAAAGTCCCCTCAAACTCACCGTTAAAGCGTGTGATAACTTTAGCCGTCTCGGTTTCCACGTTATTTGGATTTAATCCGCCTATATTGGCGACCCTAAGCGCTCCGTTCTCCTTGACGGTTTTCACCGCCGCACCTAAAGTATCAACGTGAGAAGCCAGCATCAGCCCGTCGCCATCGCCTCCAATATCGCAAATAACTCCACCCTTATGCAGTGTGTAGGGGCTGTATCCCATACTCTCAAGCTCGCTCATTAAATAGCTCTGCACCTTTGCCGTGTAGCCAGTGGGGCTGGGAATTTCAATAAGATTTTTTAATTGGTCAAGCATATATTCTTTCAATTGCGGTTTCATAATTTACCTCATTTTGTTAATGTATTTGCCTAAAGTATACACTTTTTTATCCCTTATGTAAAGTTTTGAAAACGCCTATTTACTTAAAGAAAAAAGCAGCCACCTATTAAGTGTCTGCCCTTTTAAAAGTTTATTTTTTGAGTATTTTAGTTGATTTTACACCTATAAAATCAGCCGTCAATCGCTATTTATCCCCTATTTTTTAACATTGAGCCCGTGAAATTTATTTTTATAGTCTTAGTGTAAGGGCTACAATATATCGTATGATTTCATCAGCTCTTGGTAGATAAAATATATGAGCGCCCCTGCCAAAACGAGATACAAAAAAGCCAATATTGTCATAGGAATATTTGCAAAACCACCTACAATATGAAAAACATTGTACAAGCTCAGCCACTTCGCCCAGCTTACTCCAAAATAGTATGTCAGCGGCGGAAGCTCAATTATCATAAGGGAAAACATCACCGAGGAGAGATAATTCACAGATAAATTTGATATATAAAGCACGGTCATCGCCATTGTAAAGCTCACCGCATAGCGCATTATCAGCATAAAGATTATCATCAACAGGACATTTACTATCTGCGGTATTTTTGCAAACTGGGCAAGGCTTTTTGCCGAAACAAAAAGCCCCGAAAATCCATAGCCCTTATATACCTGCCATACCCGAGGCATTATAGCCAACATCGTTATAAATGCCGACATAATTGCGGCGGTTTTCACCTTGCTTTGGGCGGTAAAGGTCATTCCCAGTGGTGTTGAGCGCACGACTTTTATCATACCGCTTGACTTTTCCATTGCAAATAACCCTGCAAAAATAATGCAGGTCATCAGCCCTGTGGCAAGATAATCCTTTAAATCAAGGTGGTCATTAAAATCAAAAAACTTGTTATATCCCGTGTCATAAATCAGCTGCGTCCCCGGGTTATTATGTAAATTTATTATCTTGTCTGCGGCAATTGAGTAGATGTTGTACTCCATTTGCAGGGCAAAGTTTGATGACATAAACAATTCGTATTCCTTGGCGGTTATCAAGTTATTGCTGCGCATTGATTTTGCTTTTAAAATAGGCTCGAATTTTTCCCCCTCCGCAATCATAAAATTGTAAGCCTCGTGGTCATATGTGCCTGTGATATTTTTCATATAATATGAGTAAAAAATCTCATCGGCATCTATGTAATTTTCTGCCTTGTAGGCTTGATAGCATTGAAAAACGCAAAAAAGTGCCAAAAGCAGAGCTCCGCCGTTCATAACCGTCAATTTATACCACTCCTGTTTTAGCACCGTCGTCGCCTTGAATTTTTTCTTTTTAAACAGTTGATAAGAGCTTTTAGGCTCTGAAAGCAACTGTGATTTTGAAAAAACGCCTATGAACAAGAGCACAAATATCACAGCGAAAATTAGGGCGGCAATCACCTCCACCCAAAAAAGCCTTACAGGCTTGCCGAACCAATAAATATTTCTGTATCCGCCCAAAATTTCATTTGTGGTCAAAAAGCTCACAAGGTTTGAATATTTTATCACGTTAAAATGACTTGTTGCAGGGATAATATTTCTGATAATCAGGTTGAGCGCCGGCATTAAAAGCGCCAGCACATAGCCTGTAAAAACTTTTTTAGTGACCACCATAGCAAGCAAAACCCACGCTCCGCAGATGAAAGCCGCTATCCATTTTGTGAATATAAATATCAGCAGGTAGCCTATTAAATTTACCCGCATAGTGCTCCTCATAAGGTAGGGAATGGACTGTATACTTCGGCTCAAATCCCCTATTCCATAGGTTATATTGCAGTAAAACAAGTTTACTCCGTACACCGCAGACACCACAATCAGCATACTGAAACTTAGTGCCATCAACTTTGCCACCGCAGTTTTTCCTCTTCCTGCGCCGCTTGTTCTTATAAGGGCGAGCAAACCGTTATCACGCTCGTCACGCACAATAAAAGATGCCAAAAGCAGCATAGCAAAAACCAAAATTATGTCGCTATACCTAAAGCTTATGGCGTTTACAACCCCTTCTTGGGGTGAAAAATTTATTTTTATGTCTCGTATTCCTTCATACGCCTTTGAGGTCGCTTTTATATTTAAGCTGTCATAGCTGCCCTCTTTATTAAAAACTGAAATTTGCGATAACTGCTGTGACTTTTTCTGTATATTATCCAAAAATTCCTGATAGCCGTGGGCTTGATGAATTTCGTTGCTCATAGTTTCAAAAAAGCGATATTCGGCATACAGGCTGTCGGTGTATTGTAAATATTGACCCTTTGAATAAATATCCCCATACTCCGCCAATTCGGCTTTATAGTCCACATTCATCATACGGATTGCTTCGGTTCTGTCAACTTTTAGATACTTTACCGCATGGTCTAACTTCATCATTGCCGAAAGCATTTCATATTTATCATCTATGTATTTTTCTTTTTCAGCTTCTTGAAAACCCTTTATATCGTTTGCCAAGTGGCGATATGCCTGTGCCGGAGGGACATTTCCGCCGGCTGGCTGGTAGGTTATCCAGAGCATAAAAAAATTCAGAGCTACAAGCACAAAAAAGTAGAGCAAAAATTCTTTTTTACCCCATAATTTTTTGAGCTCAAAGAGGAAAATTTTCAATGTATTCCCTCCTCGCCGAAGATATTCAAATACACCTGTTCAAGGCTGCCGTTGGGAGCATATTTTTCAATAAGCTTGTCCACGGGAGCTTTTTCAATAAGTTTTCCGTCTTTTAAAAGTAAAATTTCATCGGCGACATTCTCCACATCAGAAACAACGTGGGTTGCAGTCAAAACTATTGCATCGGCGGAAAGCTCTTTCATAAAAGTGCGCAGACGAGCACGCTCTTTGGGGTCAAGCCCTGCTGTGGGCTCATCGAAAATCAATATTTTAGGGTTTCCCAAAACTGCACTTGCCGCAAGCAATCGCTGTTTCATACCGCCGGAATAAGCACTTAATCGCTTATCTAACTCATCGTTTAAATTTACACGCTGTGAAACACGCTCCACCTCCTGTACGGCAACCTCGCTTTTGATTTCTTTCAAGGCGCACATATATAAAAGGAATTGCCTGCCTGTAAAATTTTCATAAAGGCTTTGCTGTTGAGGCATATACCCTAAGATTTTTCGATATTTTTTGCCTAATTTTTTTATTGAAATATCGTTCCACCTTACAGCGCCTGCGCTGGGTCGCAGTCCTCCTGTGATGATGTTGATGAGCGTGGATTTTCCTGCGCCGTTTGGTCCTAAAAGACCGTAAAGCCCAGGGACGAGGTCAAAACTGACCTCGTCTAAGGCTTTTTTATATTGTTGTTTTTCTTTGCTGAATATTTTTGTTGGGATTGGGTATTTTTTTGTGAGTTGTCTTATCTGCAACATAGCTATACTTCATTTCCGTTTTATTCAAATTTCCCGTGACTATAAAATCAAGAATAGTCTTTTACAGGTTTTAAGTTTCTATTGTCGTTTATATAATCTTCTTTGCTGATTGTTGCATACATCATATACTGTTTTTCAACCAATTCGGGCTCTGTGCTGATTTGAGGGCGGACACTGTCTACCATTGTGCTCGTAGTGCCCATAGCATAGACTACCAAAAATTTGTCGGCATTTTGAGCCAAAATATCCACGCCCATATAGCCTGCGTCCTTGCCCTCACGCCTCCAAGTGACAGAGGACACCTCTTTTGTTTTTCTATTTAGAGAATATGGTTTGAGAAATCTCTCCGTTTCATCATCTTTTGCCCCAAACCTTATTACATCTTCATCTACAAAGTGCAATGAGAAGCCTTCTTTTGTTATCTCTGACAAGCCTTCAGTATACTCCACCCTCTCCTTGGTTTCTAAATTGGTCACGACCAAGCTCCCTGGCTCTTTTTTGAACTCTACAAAATACTTGCCAAAATTACGAAATTGAGTTTCTTCCCCTTTCCATTCCAAAATGTTCTTTTCTAAGACGTTACCATTCATATCTATGCTGAATATAGTGCTTTTTTGGCTAATAACACTGCTTAAAGAACTGCCTGCGTAGGCATTAATATATATGATATCCCCATAGGCACCTATAATTTGCTCATTGCCTTTAAAATCATATATGAACTCACTCTCGCCGGTGCGAATATTTAACTTTTTAAGTTTTTTCTTTACTGTCAACGGCTTTTCAGTAATCATAACATTCTCATCAAAGAACATATAATCTTTGCCTAATACAAATGAGCCTAAAATCGCTTCTTCCGGCAACGGCTGATAGCATAGGCGTCTGTTATCGCCGTTTAGGTCTGACATATATATTTGTACTACACTGTTTTCACCATTGGGTTTGTACCACCCACCGACAAAAAGGAACTCATCATTATAGAATAAATATTCAGGTCTCACAGAATAGAAAGATGCGCAACTTTCATCATTATGCTTACATTCTGCACGGTTGCAAAGGTAGGACCTATTACCGGATTCTATATCAACGACCATAATATTAAACGTGGAATCTAAGGCATTATGTGGGTCACTTTTTTCAATATATTCATAATATAAATTATTCTCTATTCCTGCCATATTGCTTCTATGAAAAGTTACCGGTAAAAAAAGATTTTGATTTTCTGCAACCCCTTGTTTGTTTGTATCATTTTTGCAAGCAACCAACAATATTATCGATAAACTCAGTAATAAGAGAGTTTTAAGTAAGTTTTTCATAATATTTTAATATTGGGGGCTACTTAAATAGCCTCCTTCATCTTTCTTAAATTTATGCTATAACAGTAATTGTCCAACCTTGGTTATCATCGCTTACATTGCCGGGCGCCCATCTGACGTTTTTAATACTTTGACCTGTAACAGTCATATTCTCAGCAGTCGTCAATGCATAGTTATTTTTTGCTACATGAAATTTGTAAAAATAAGCTAATGACGAAGGTGTAAACTGATAATCTTCAGGCAAAATATAAGCAGGACCAGCTAATGTATAATATACATCACAGTTGTGCATATTGCTGGAACCGTAATAATATTCGACCGCAAAAGTTGACGTTTGCTCACATCTGAATGAAAATTTACTATTTCCTTCATCTATGACAAAAAAATTATGGAAAATATCTGCTTGAGAAGACGGCCACGTTGTGACGTTCTTATTGTTTGTTATGTCCTTTGCAGTAAGAACATTTAATTCTTGAGCTGGGTGCGCATAAGAAACAACTCGAACTTTTTTACCAGCAAGCGAGCCAAAGTTTGATACTCGTGGCTCTGCTGCGCTTGCGCCAATATTCATACTAAATATCATGCCCATACATAGTGTCAATGCTAAACCTTTTTTGAGTAAATTCTTCATGATTAATGTCCTTTCAAATTTTTAATTAATGTTGATGTCAAAAGCAGGGTTATTATTGCTGTCTTGATATTTCCATCGGTAGATACCTCCAAAATTTCAATTCTATTTTGAGCCGAAACTCACCGTCTTACACTCCATAAGCCGCCAAGTAAACGGCGCAATTTAACTGTATGGAAAGCTATAAGAACATCTCTTAATTTCATAATATCACTGTGGAAATATTTGTCAATACTTTTATATAATTATTTTATATTTATATGTAAAATGCAGATAAATACCCTATCTTATTGGTAACTTCACTTTTGATATTGAAAAACCTCTGTAAATTAATTTACAATTTGAACATCATTATTTTAGCTATACTATACTTTATTTTACATTAATTTTACATTAATTTGCGTGTGGGCTTTACATTGATTTTGGTACAATTGTAAAGGTAAGATAATCAATTAACATTCAGAATTTGAGGAGAATTTAATGAGTATATTCAATGTATTCACTCTTTTAGGCGGTTTGGCGATGTTTCTTTTTGGAATGGACGTCATGGGAAAAGGCCTTGAAAAGCAAGCCGGAAATAAGCTTAGTAAAATTTTGGGCAAGATGACAGCCAGCCCTTTTAAAGGATTTTTGCTTGGACTTAGCGTGACGGCGATAATACAGTCTTCGTCAGCCACAACTGTTATGGTGGTGGGTTTTGTAAACTCGGGTATAATGAGCCTCAGGCAGGCAATCGGGATAATTATGGGCTCAAATGTGGGCACAACCGTCACCGCTTGGCTATTGAGCATGACAGGTATTCAAGGTGACAGCTTTTTTATGCAAATGCTAAAGCCCTCTTCCTTTGCACCTATTTTGGCATTTATCGGCATTATTTTATATATGACTTCCCGCAGCGACAAGAAAAAGAATTTAGGCGCCATAATGCTTGGTTTTGCCATACTTATGGCAGGTATGGAAACTATGACCGGTGCCGTGTCCCCCTTGTCCGATATGCCACAGTTCACAAAGCTGTTCACCAGTTTTTCAAACCCATTGCTGGGGCTGATTGCAGGTGCGCTGCTCACGGCGGTAATTCAATCATCGTCTGCCTCTGTGGGTATTTTACAGGCGCTCTCCACCACGGGAGTAATAACCTATGGAAGTGCTATACCTATTATTATGGGACAAAATATCGGCACTTGTATCACTGCAATTTTGGCATCTTTCGGCACAAACAAAAATGCCAAGCGTACCGCAGCCGTTCACCTTTATTTTAATATAATCGGCGCAACCACATTTTTAATAATATTTTACACCCTTAATCACTTTTTAAATTTTGCATTTTTATCATCATACATAAATGTGGCAGGAATTGCACTTGTCCACACCGCCTTTAACGTGGTCGCCACGGCGGTTATGCTGCCTTTCTCGGCTCTCCTTGAGAAATTGGCAATTGCCACAATCAAAGACGATAAGCAAGAGGAAGAGTTTCAATTGCTTGACCCACTTCTGCTCAACACCGCTTCTGTGGCTGTTGAAAGAAGTCAAATGGTTATGAACGATATGGAGAAGTTATCCATAAACGGTTTCAGAAAAGCAATTTCCGCCCTCCAAGTCCACGACGAAAGCATATACAATGAGGTGGTGGCAATGGAAAAAACGGTGGATAAATATGAGGACAAATTAGGCACTTATTTAGTCCAGCTTTCCGGACAGGATTTATCCGTGGAAGACAGCCACGAGATTTCAAAAATGCTCCATATAATCGGAGATTTTGAAAGAATAAGCGACTACTCTGTTGGTGTGACCAACGTGGCAAAAGAAATGGTGGACAAAGGCATATCATTCTCCGCCGATGCAAACAGCGAGATTTTGATTTTAAAATCGGCTATGTCAGAGCTTTTGGATAGCACACAGGCAGCCTTTGAAAACAGTGATGATGAGCTTGCACTGCAAGTTGAGCCATTACAGCAGGTTATCCACGAGCTTATCCGTGAGGTAAAAAATCGCCATATCGAGCGTTTGAAGAACAAAAATTGCACCATTGAGTTAGGTTTTGTGCTATCGGATTTATTGAACAGTTATGAGAGGGCTGCCAGCCATTGCTCAAACATCGCCGTGGCGGTCATTGAGGCAAAACGTGATAGTTACGCCCCTCACGAGTATTTGAGAAATTATCGCAAGGACGAAAAATCCTCATTCAAAGAGATTTTCAACTCTCAAAAAGAGAAGTATACGCTTTAATTCTCAAAAGAGGTATGCGTTTTAGTCTTAGAAAAGAGGTATGCGTTTTAGTCTTAAAGAGAGATATGCGTTTTAGTCTCAAAAGAGAAGTATAAGCTTTAATTCGCAAAAAAGGTATGCGTTTTAGTCTTAGAAAAGAAAGGCATACGCTTAACCAAAAAAAAATAAAATATACAGGCATCAGATAAATGAAGTGACCCCAAAAAGTCAGACAGTAGCTATACTGTAAATGACGATTGGGGTCACTTCAAAAATTGATACCTGTTTTTTATTGCAATATTTTAAGCCTCGATAATTAATGTTGGCACAAGGAGAAAGCAGCGCCTGCAAAAGGTAAAGATGAAATTATATGTCAATAATGAGTTGCAAATTCTTCCTTTACATCTCGGCTGAAAAGCCTTGACAGGGCATCTTTAGGCTCAAAATCATTATAAATAATATCGTATACAACGTGAGAAATAGGCATTTCCACATTGTAATCCTTGGATAACTTCATAAGCGCCTTTACTGTGGCGGCGCCCTCTGCCAATTTATCATAGCTTTGGTGGGTTATATATTTTTCGCCGAACATTCTGTTTTGACTGTGCTTTGAAAACAATGTCGCCTCATAATCCCCCAAGTGGCTCAACCCATACGCCGAGAGCTCATTGCCACCCATAGCCTTGATAAGCCGTGAAACTTCTCTTGCTCCACGAGCCATAAGCGCACCTTTTAAGCTGGAGACGTTCAGCCCGTCTAACATACCTGCGGCAATGCCTATAACATTTTTTGCCGCCGCACCAATCTCTGTTCCTATGATGTCATCGCCTAAATACAGACGTATCAAATCACTGGAAAATTTGGACACAACATCATTCACAACGCCCTTGTCTTGGGAGTCCACAACCATACAATTAGGTATGCCCGACATAAAGTCTTGAACATGACCCGGACCCACCCACACGCAGACCTTGATATTTTGGGTGATAGTCTCATTGACAATCACCGAGAGCCTCTGCCCTGTCTCGGATTCAATGCCTTTCATACACAGGATAAAGGTTTTGCCCGACACATCGTATTCATTTATCCTCTGGCAAAAATTTCTCAGCTGCTGTGCGCTGATTGATATGACAATATATTCGGCAAAGTTTAACGCTTTTTCAAGGTCAGGCTCTAAAATCAAATTGTCGGGTAATTCTAAATATGAGTTTTTTCTTGTTTTCAAAAGCTCTTGAAAATCAAGCCCCTCTTCTCTGCCCCACAATTTTACATCATTTTTTCTTGAATGATATACCGCAAGAAATGTGCCCCATCTGCCTGAGCCCAATACTGTGACATTCATATTCTACCTACACTTTCTATGGATATATATATTATACGGCAAGCTATAATTATTAAAACAGCTTGCCGCACTAATGGGTATATTAATTTTAAGCGGCAGGGGTACCTGCATCAGCCGTTGGCTCCGTGGGTTTCGTCTCCTCCGTCTGAGGAGGAGTTGTTGTCTCAACTACCGGTGGCGCCGTGGGTGCAGGAGACGGTGTAGGCGACGGCGTTGGAGATGGTGTTGGAGATGGTGTTGGAGATGGCGTCGGTTTAGTTGCCTCACTGGAGCTTGCGCTTGAGCTTGCGCTTGAACTGGAGCTTGCGCTGGAGGAATTGCCTTTTGATGAGGAGGAAACTATGGAAGAAGACGCCTTTGAGGAGGAATGAATACTACTGGACGAAGGCTTAGAAGAAGATATCACCTTTGAGGACGATGCCGACAAGATAGATGATATGTAGTTAGTGGAGTCACTGGACACATAGGGTGCGTTTTTTCTTGTGGGTATATCGCCTCTGGCAGGACGGCTGTCCTTAGTTATATATTTATGGTCGCTCACATATTCCAACAAGGTTTTAAATCCGTCTGAGGACAGATGTACTCCGTCGGAGGCAGAAAGACCTTTTTTCATAAATCCTGACTTTTCGTCCTTAAACACTTCAGAAGTATTCAAAAATTTATAGTTTTCGTCTTGGCACATTTCAGCCAGCGCCAAGTTAAACTCGTCAATATCCTGCATTGTCATATTTGGATAACTTCTTACTTTTGCCACCGGTAAAATCGCCGAGACAATTATATCCGCATATGGATAAGACTTGTTTATCGCCTTTAGCGCTCTTTTATATGCGGCAATAAAATCGGTGGTTTTGGTGCCCCCCACATTGTTTGTGCCGAAATTGACAATGACACGTCTGGGCTTGAGCATACCCACTGCTGTGGGCATAGTGACAGGTTTATCGTATCCCACAAACCATATACATTCGTTGCTTGTGACGCCTTCAATTGCCATACCTGTCATTCCGCAGACGTATTGCAAGCTCAAGTGCCCGTAAGTGGAGATGCCCTCAGTGTTGGAGTCTCCAACAAACAGAGTTTCTCTGAAATATTTAGCGTCATTTTCCTGATTTACAGGCAAAATTACATCGCTGAATTTTTTCATTTTCTCTGCATATTCATCTTTTTTGTAGCTCTTGTCAGCGGCGGGGTCATAAGAACCGCCCACGGCGAAAGAGTCCACCCCGTTTATTATATCTTTTGTGGGATTTTTGCCCCTGCCACTCAAAGCGACAGAAGCTGCTATAATTATCAGTAATGAGATGATGAGTATCGCCAAAATTTGCAATTTTGCCGCTTTGCTCAACTTGGCAAAACGCTTTTTATAAACTCTCATTCGTTCGCCAAAGGTATGATGTGTTTTTTTGTTAGCCATTTTTGTCTCCTGTTATGCCAAAATTTCTATGAGTTGTGAAATATCGTCGATTAGTGCAATATTTGGGTATTGAGAAAGCTCGGCGTAATCGCCAAAGCCATAGAGCACTCCCACTGCATCAATCCCCATTTGTTCTGCGCCAATAAGGTCAAATTTTCTGTCGCCTACCATTAATACTTCATTATTATTAAGCCCTGCTGTTTCTAAAACGTATTTTATGACCTCTTCTTTTTGACTGCGAGTCTCGTCAAGGCTTGCTCCGCCCGCAAAATCAAAAAATTTATCGATATCAAAAAACTGTAAAATTTTCTCCACAAAGGGTTGAGGTTTACTGCTGGCGGTGCATAAAATATAGCCCATATCCTTCAGTTTGCACAAAGCCTCTTTAACATTGGGGTATATTTTGTTCTCGTACAGCCCGCCTCCGTCCACAAAGCGCTCTCGATATTTCTTGACTGCCCCCATTGAAAACTCTTTGCCGATAAGCTTATCAAAAGTGTCCTTGAGGGGAGGGCCTATGTACTCTATGAGCTGCGCCCTATCAGTTTTAACTCCGTAAAAATCCGTTGCATATTGAATTGAATTTAAAATCCCCTCCTGAGGGTCGGTCAATGTTCCGTCTAAATCAAAAAGAATTGCTTTATATTTCATATTTCACTATCCTTTAATAGTATACCATTTTTGTTATATCGTGACAAGATTAAAAACTTAATCCTATGTATCTTACACTTTATTCTCCCACCTTTCAAGTGCAAATTTGTAAAATTTTATTAATATGTAACATAAAAGCCAAATTTTCATATTATACTTTAAAGACCTTGAAATATATTTACGGAGGAGATTTATATGTCAATTGACTGCATTGATTGCAAAGATTTTCTTACCCGAAACAAATCAAAGTTCGGCATAATCGAAGCTGTGCCAAAGACCGAATGTCTTGATTTGTGCGTGCAGAATGTGCGCTGTATCGCCACAAAGCAGATAAGAGAAAATATTCCTTTGCCAAGCATAAACGGAATTTTAAATAATTGCCGAGGTATTATCGACTCTCCCGGTGTCATCGACACAAAATTTGCAAGTTTTAGAGTTACCGGAGCAAAAGAGGAATTGGTAAACTGTGACACAAAAAAACCGGGCGTCAAAATTACTATTTCAGGTCAAATAGTCGTTCGCTCTGTGCCGGTTGAAGAGCATTGCCCCGCAACCTATGTCGCCATACCCGTTCAGGTGGTCGATGAAATTCTGTACGGATTTTACTCCACAAAGGACGGTTGCCTCATACCCAATTTAAAAAATGAGATGACGTTAATCGACGGCTCTTGTATGGTAGTTCAGCTTAATTGCAGTATCTACAAGGACACCTCCTGCGGCTGTCCACGTTATATGGCACGCATAAGAGGCAATGTAATTGATAAATTATGGAAACGAGAAAATATTTGGGTGGAGGGAATAAAACCATACCCCTCATCGGCGCTTACCTTCTGCGATGAGTTCAACACCTGCGATTGCCCCACAAATACCACCTCAAACGAGGGTATGGGAGATGAAGATGAGGGTTGTTCCCAGCGAGAAATGGATAATGAGGGGCTTGAGCAATACCTTGAGTAGCGTGAATTTTCTTTAAAAGCAGTGTAAAGCCAAATTGCTTTACTGTCTATGGCAGCTATAATATACTATTATAATGCTACGGTATTATGCCCTTTGCCCTTGAAAATTCACTACAAAAACCTTTCGTTTTGATTTTCCCTTAAAATTTTCAGTATCTGAGATAGCTGTGCAGTTATTAAATTTAACTGTGCGGCTATCTCTTTTTCCCATTGGGCGCTCTCCCCTATTTTTTTATCAGTGATATTTTCATCAAAATCTAACCAAAGATTGGTTTTGCTGTACTCTATGGCAGAGCCGTTTTGCTCCTGTGGGTTTTCCTTTAACATATCCTTTAATTCATCATCTGAAAGCTCCAATAAAAAGGGTTCGTTTTTCATAAATTTCACCTCTGATAATATTACGCATTTTAAAAGGTAAATATAACAGATATCTAAAGTATGGCATTAAAGCAACAAATCTTAACCAATAAATGCGGTGATGTGGATTATTTTATACCCGCTACCCTGATAAAAAGTTCAAAAAACGTACATCTGACAAGTTCAAAGTATTCAAACTTTACATTTTTTTTCCATATGTTACTATGAAATCAAGCTAAATAGCCAAATTTGTTCCTATGTGCAGATGATTAGGGTATATTTAACATATCTATGTATTTTGCTCAAAGGGTAATTAAAAGAAAGGGAAATATTACTGTGAAAAAATTTATTAGTGTCTTACTCGCATCGCTTATCCTTCTATCCCTAACCGCTTGTAGCGGAAAACCTTCCAAAAAGGAAGATGCCAACGTCGACGGAGGCCCTTGGACTCCAAAAGAAAATATCACTATGATTGTTGCCTACAAAGCAGGTTCAGGCACTGACAACACCGCCCGTGTCCTCGCCGCTTACGCCGAAAAATATATGGGTAAACCTGTGATAATCGAAAACTTGGAGGGTGGCTCCGGTTCCATCGGCTGGACATCTCTTGCTCAGGCAGATCCCGACGGATACACTTTAGGCTTTTTAAATCTTCCGAACTTCAGCACTTCAATAACCGAGGGTCTCGCTGATTACACAGTGGACAGCTTCACCGCCATATGCAACCACGTTTCAGAAACTTCAGTTGTAATGGTAGCGGCGGACTCCAAGTTTAACACACTGCAAGACTTGATTGATTACGCAAAAGCAAACCCTAAAAAGTTGAAAGCTTCCACAAACGGAAACAAAAACTCCAACCATATCGGAGCTCAAATGCTTGCAAATACCGCAGGATTTACTTACAGCGATATTCCTTACGGCGGCACCGCTGACCAGTTGCTTGCACTTCGCCAGAAAGAAGTTGATTTCTCCGTGGCAAAAGTTGCGGATTTCGCCTCTTTCCCATCAGAAGTAAAAGTTTTGGGCGTATTCAACCCAGAGCGTTTAGCTGAATATCCAGACGTTCCCACCTTGGCAGAATTAGGATTTTATGACAAATGGCTGGGTTCTTCTCGCTGCGTGGCTGCTCCTGCCGGCATACCCGAAGAGGCAGTTAAATTCTACGCTGACGCCTTTGAGAAATTGATGAAAGACCCTGACTATCTTAAAGCCGCACAGGCTGCCGGAATTAACACCGACTATCGCACTCCGGAAGAGACTGCTGCTATGATTGCTTCACAGCAAGCTTTTGCAGAGGGATTAGATGCAGTTTGGGGCAAATAATTTAAGCTTTCACACAGGAGCGGAGGCGGTGAGCCGCCTCTGCTCCACATTTTTATCATAATAATATCAAGGAGGTATTTATGAAAAAAACCGATTTTGGTGTGGTGGGCTTTATGTATTCCATATGTTTGTTGTTTTTGGTAATGACACAACAAATAAAAGCGGAAGCCCGTGCATACCCCACTTTTGTAATTATACTGTTGTTTTTATTAACTACTATCTATGTTATTCAGATGGCGATTGCCGCCAAACGTGATGGCGTGACCAGTGGCATACAAGAAGTTTTTGAGGGATTTATCCCAAAACAATTTTTTACCATATTAGCGATGGTTATAGCTTATTTAGTGGCTATGTATTACATTGGATTTTACATCTCCACTGTGGTTTTCATCGTTGTATGTCTGCTCTTTCTCAATGTACCCAAGCTGCATATCGCCCTCACATCGCTGTTTATTGTGGGCTTGGTCTATGGTGCGTTCACCGTTTTCTTAGGTGTAAAGCTGCCATTAGGACTGTTATTTAAATAAAAAAAGGAGGCTTCATTATGTTAGAAACACTGGCACTTATGGGCGAAGGTTTTGTCCATGCACTGTCACTCCACAATTTATTTTTTGGAATGATGGGTACAGCAATAGGCATAATAATCGGCTGTCTGCCGGGATTGTCTGCCGCTATGGGCGTTGCCCTTTTGCTGCCTATGACTTTTACTATGGCTCCCGAGACCGGACTAATAGTCCTTGGAGGCATATACTGCGGCGCTATCTTTGGCGGGTCGATTTCAGCAATATTAATCCACACGCCCGGCACTCCTGCGTCCGCTGCAACCGCCATTGAGGGCTATCAGCTCACTTTAAAGGGTCAAGCCGGTAAAGCTCTGGCGGTATCTTGTTACTCATCTTTTTGGGGAGGTCTGCTCTCCTGTATATCCCTATATTTCTTTGCACCTCTTTTGGCACAGCTTGCAATGAAATTCGGCTCCCCTGAATATTTTTGGCTATCAATCTTCGGGTTGACCATAATCGCCGGCGTCTCCTCAAAATCAATGGTAAAAGGGCTGATGTCAGGTGCTTTGGGGCTACTTCTGTCCACCATAGGTATGGACCCAATCGAGGGCGCCAAGCGCTTTATGTTCGGACAGGCATCACTGTACGAGGGCATCAACACCACCTGTGCTCTGATAGGTCTTTTTTCAATGTCCCAGGTGTTGATTTTGGCTGAAAAGAAAATCAAATCCCGTGCTAAAGCGGCTAAATTCAATGATAAAATAACCCTTAGCCGTGGCGAGATGAAACGTATCACCCCAACGATTTTGCGTTCTTGGATAATAGGAAACTTAATCGGTATTCTTCCCGGAGCCGGCGCTTCTATCGCTTGCTTTATGGGATATAACACTTCAAAACAATTTTCAAAGCATAAAGAAGAGTTTGGTCACGGCTCGATTGAGGGCGTGGCAGGCTCGGAGGCAGCAAACAACGCTGTGACAGGTGGCTCGCTTATACCGATGCTCACGCTGGGTATT
>JAVVVT010000016.1:18301-20210 GCA_036652515.1 Oscillospiraceae bacterium | reverse complement strand
GGTTGGTGGCTGTGCCACCATTATTGTACGGAATAGATATTCCAAGCATATAACAGCGTTGCCACAGAGAAAATGGCATTGATTAAATCGGATAAGAGGGTAATATGGCGCAGGTGATAATGATAGCTTCAGGCAAAGGTGGCACGGGAAAGAGCACTTTTGCCACATATATAGCCACAGAACTCGCCCTACTGAACAAAAAAGTTTTGCTCACGGAACTGGATATGGGGCTTCGGAGTATAGATATTATTTCGGGCACAAGCCAGCTGTCAATCTATGATATATCCGATGTTCTAATGGAAAAATGCACCGCACAAAAGGCGATGATAACAAGCCCTTACACGGATAAATTATCAATAATTCCGGCACCATATACAAATAATGAAATAAATTTTGACAGGCTTAAAGTGGTTGTAGATGAATTATATGGCGATTTTGACTATATAATATTGGATACCGCCGCAGGTATCGGCAAAGCTTTCAGAGCGGCGGCGAAAGTCAGCAACACAGGTATAATTGTGGCGACTGCGGACGCTGTAAGTGTTCGTGACGCACGGATTGTATCCGATGAATTGTTTGCAAAGGGGATAAAAGATATCCGCCTTGTAATAAATAAATTTTCAAAGCAGACTTTTAAATATTCGGGATTTAATGACCTTGATGCGGTCATAGACCAGACACAAGCACAGCTTTTGGGTCTTATTCCACAGTCACAGGAGATTATGGTAAGCGCAATGAACGGTACGCTTCTCTCATCTTCCTGTAACGAAAAGCATATTTATACAGCCATAGCCGAAAGATTAACGGGTAAACAACGTCAAATAATTTTACAATAAATAGGAGGTCATCATGAACATTGCATTGATAGCACATGATAAAAAGAAAGAACTTATGGTACAGTTTTGTATAGCATACTGTGGCATATTGTCAAAGCATAATCTTTTGGCCACGGGGGTTACCGGCAAGATGGTAGCTGAAGCGACAGGGCTGAAAGTCCACAGATTTTACAGTGGTTCACAGGGTGGCGACCAGCAGATTGCCGCAAGATTGCAGTATAATGAGATAGATTTACTGTTGTTTTTCCGTGACCCAATCACGGCAAAAGCCAGCGAGCCAAATGAGCAGAACTTGCTGCGCCTGTGTGACGAAAATAATATTCCCGTGGCAACAAATATAGCTACGGCTGAGGTGCTCATTCACGGTCTTGAGCGTGGAGACTTGGACTGGCGAAATATCGTCAACCCTAAAAATATGAGATAGCATCTCATAAAATCAAATCTGCATAAATATACAAAAATACTTAGAATAAATTTTGAGCGCTCTGATACTTCCAAACAGTTTATTGCCGGTCGGTTAAAGCCGATCTTGCAAAAAAAGTTGGGCTCACGGCTGTCATAATTTTGGGTATTATTGTCTTGAGATAAAATATTTTTAATATTCACCAAACATAAGAAAAAGCGAAGGCTGAACGAAAAAAATCGTTTCACCTTCGCCTTATTTTTTTTGCGCTTATTTTTGCTCTTTTAATAAATTAACGCTATAATAAATTCTGTTTTGCTCCCCAAAGAGGGGGATTTTTTTGCGATTATAAAGCTGATAAAAAGAATTTCACCCTAAAAGGTATACAAATATTTAAAAGATGTGAACATTTATAAGAAAAATGTCTACATTTTCAAACAAAGTAAAGGAAAGTAAAGTAAAGTAAAGGAAAGTAAAGGAAAGGAGAGTAAAGTAACGCACGTTGAAGAGTGTCTACATTTTCATAAAAAATGTAAATGGCGAAAGAACCAAGGCTACCAAGGTAGGGGGTGGAGGGTAATCAATAGGTTAAACTCCAATCGCTACCCAGCCCTCTATTCGGGCTTGTGGTTTGTTTTCGATTATCAGCAATCTCCACGTCATATCCTTA
>JAVVVT010000016.1:0-18291 GCA_036652515.1 Oscillospiraceae bacterium | reverse complement strand
TGAGGCGATGTTATTGCCTCTATGCCCCACCCATTGCCTATGATTGCTACACCATATCCTCTGACAGCAATTGCTTCTCGCTCTCGGTTCTCGTCACGTCTTTAATCCATTTTCCCGATAAAATCCTGAAAATACCACCGATTGATTTAAATATATCACCGCTCCTAAGGCAGATACAGATTGCCCACACAGGCCACTTAAAGACCAATCCCGACAGCCAGCCCAGTGGCACAGAGAAAAGCCACATACTCGTCACGTCAAAGAAGAGAACAAATTTGCTATCCCCTCCCCCACGGAGAGTGCCAAACATATTTATGCCGGAAATTGTCTGAAAAATCACTAAAAATGACATCACGTCCAAAAGCTCCAATGCGATACTTTGGGTGGCTGGGGTGATGTTATAGCACGCTACAAAGGGCTTTCTTATAATCAAACTGAAAATGCAGGTGAGCACACCCAGACCTATGCTCATCAAAAACAGGGTGAGAGACTGCTCTTTCGCCTGTTTATATCTGCCCTCGCCGATGGTGTTTCCCGCAATAACTCCGGCGGCGGCGCCCATTCCTTGATTAATCACGGCGGTACACTGGAAAATCACCGAGCAGATGCTGTTTGCCGAGACAAATTCTTTGCCCATTCGACCCATTATAACGGCGAGCATCATATTTCCCAAAGACCACAGCACCTCGTTGCAAAGCACAGGTGCGCCGTATTTCAGATATATTTTCAATATTCCCAAATCTGTTTTTTGGAAAAAATCTTTTGTGGTGAAGCAAATTTTCTCGTCGTACTTGAAGATGAATATCCAAATGATAACAAATTCCACCGCTCTTGCTATAACGGTTGCCAGAGCCGCACCGGCGACGCCCATAGCCGGCATACCGAATTTTCCGAAAATAAGGCAGTAATTAAAAAATACATTGACGAAAAATGAGATACTGTAAACAGAGAGGGAAATTTTCACCGTTCCCACTGTCCTTAAAAGGTTTAAACTGGACATTGTAAAGCCACTGATGCAGTATGTAAAGGCGATTATCCGCAAATATTCCGCTCCGCTGGCAATCACAGCCTCATCAGTGGAGAAAATTCCCATAAGCTGGGTGGGGAATTGCAATGCCAAAAAAGTGAATATCAAGGACAGGACAAAGGATATTTTGTAGGTCATGGACATAACTTTGCGAATTGACACATCGTCCTTTTTGCCCCAATACTGGCTTGTGAGCACCCCTGCACCGGCGGTCAAGCCCATATTCATAATCATATACATAAATCCGATTTGACCACCTAAAGAGGAGGCGGACATAGCCACTTCCCCCAATTGCCCCAGCATTACGGTGTCCAAAAGGCTCACGCCCACGTTTATAAGATTTTGCAGTGCCATAGGTATGGCGATTGCGATTATTTTCTTGTAAAAATCCTTGTCTTTAACTATAAAATTCGTCATATGAATACTCCGTTGTTTTACTGCGTCAGGCGCAAAATAATAAGCTGATGACAACCCGCCACAACAGCCTTTGTCTCATATCTTACAATGAAATTTTACAAAAGTAAAGCTTTTTGCAAAGGGGGAACATATGTAGGTCTAAAAAGGGTGTTTAATATTGACGTACAACTGTCTTTGTGGTACTATGTTTAGAAGTAAATACAGAAAATTTTGCCGCACTTTGGCTAAAATTTTGTGAAAATAAGGAGAGAGTTATGGCACAGAAAATCACTGCCCCCCGTGGAACCCAGGACGTTTCACCCTACGAGAGCTATAAATGGCTGCGAGTGGAAGATAAGCTGCGAAAAATTGTTGACCAGTATGGTTTTAAAGAGATAAGAGTGCCAACTTTTGAGCATACAGAGCTTTTTTTGCGTGGGGTAGGGGACACCACCGACATAGTGAACAAGGAGATGTACACCTTTGAGGACAAGGGAAAAAGAAGTATAACCCTTCGCCCCGAGGGCACCAGCCCCACTGTCCGCTCAGTGTTAGAAAGAGGTATCCTCAACGAGGGATTGCCCCTTAAAGCCTACTACATTTTAAGCTGTTTTCGGTATGAAAAGCCACAGGCAGGTCGCCTGAGAGAATTTCACCAATTGGGCATTGAGCTTTTCGGCGCACAGGACTACACTGCGGACGTGGAGGTCATCGCCACAGGTGCAAAGGTGCTGAAAGACTTAGGGCTAAACAGTGTAAAACTTAATATAAATTCTATCGGCTGTCCGAAATGCCGCCCTGCTTACCACGAAAAATTAAAGGCGTATTTTGGCAGCAGAAAAGATGAGCTCTGCGCCGATTGCAAGGAGAGACTTGAAAAAAATCCTCTTAGAATATTGGACTGCAAAGAGCCTAAATGCACTGAAATAGCAAAAAATGCCCCAGTGGGATTAGAAAATTTATGCGATGAGTGCAAGGAACATTTTGAGGGCGTAAAGAAAACACTTGAAGCAATCGGTCTTGATTATTCTATCAACACCAAGATTGTCCGTGGGCTTGATTACTACACAAAGACGGTTTTTGAGTTCGTTTACGACGGCATAGGCTCACAGGGTACCGTGTGCGGCGGCGGACGATATGACGGCTTGTTTGAGGAGTTAGGCGGTGCATCTACACCGGCTGTGGGCTTTGGTATGGGCATTGAGAGACTACTCTTGACCTTGGAAGCAGAGGGTAAATTGATGGGCGAGGACACCGTGCCCGATATATTCTTTGTGAATGTGGGAGAAGAGGCGAAGAGCTTTGCCTTTGCTATGGCAGAAAAAGCCAGAGGCGAGGGCTTGAGCGCCCAGAGCGATGTAATGGGTAGAAGTCTTAAAGCCCAGATGAAGTTCGCCGATAAAATCAAGGCTAAATATACGGTTGTTTTAGGGGACGATGAGCTCGCCAATATGACAGCCGTGGCAAAAAATATGCAGACAAAAGAACAGGCAGAGTTAGATTTGAAAAAACCCTTTGCCGACCAGTTAAAATAGGGGGTAATTGATTATATGGACACAATGGGCAGTTTAAGAAGGACACATTACTCTGTGGCGCTCACAGAGGATATGGTAGGTAAACAGGTTACCGTAGCCGGCTATATAGCTAAGAGCAGAGACTTAGGTGCGGTTATTTTCTGTGACGTGAGGGACACAAAAGGGATAATTCAGCTCTCATTTGACGGAGAATGTCCACAGGATAGCTTTGAAAAAGCCAAGAGCTTGAGGGGCGAATATGTGGTGATGGCGAGAGGCGTGGTCTCCCTGCGTGAAAATCCAAACCCCAATATGCCAACAGGCACCATCGAGGTAAAGGTCAAGGAGCTTAAAATACTCTCCAAGGCACAGACACCTCCTTTTGAAATAAAGGACGATGTTAATGTAAATGACGAGTTAAGGCTGAAATACAGATACCTTGATTTAAGAAGGAGCAAAGCACACGACGGGCTTATGCTTCGCCACCGCCTTGCCAAGATAGCCAGAGACTATTTTGACGACAACGATTTTGTAGAGATTGAAACGCCTATTTTGGTAAAATCCACCCCTGAGGGAGCTCGTGATTACATAGTCCCCTCAAGAGTTCAGCCAAACAGATTTTTTGCCCTTCCTCAGAGCCCACAGCTCTATAAACAGCTTTTGATGCTCTCGGGCTTTGATAGATATTTTCAGCTTGCACGCTGTTTCCGTGATGAGGACCTGCGTGCGGACAGACAGCCGGAATTTACCCAGATAGACATAGAGATGGCTTATGTAGACGAAATTGATATCCAGACGGTGAATGAGGGCTTTGTAAAACGTGCCTTTAAAGAGGTCTTAGACGTGGAGGTCCCCACACCTTTTATGAGAATGTCCTACAAGGACGCAATGGAAAATTATGGCGTGGATAAGCCCGACACACGTTTTGGCTTAAAGCTCTGCGATTTAAGCCATGAAGTCAAGGACACCGAGTTTGTGGTTTTCAAAAATGCAATTGCGGCAGGAGGCAGTGTAAGGTGTATCAACGCCAAGGGTCTCGCCTCAAAACTATCAAGAAAAGAGATAGACAAATTAGGTGAAGTTGCAAAAACTTATGGCGCAAAGGGTCTTGCCTACACAAGATTGACAGGGGAGTCCGAAACTTCAAGCTTTGAAAAATTCCTCACAGAAGAGGAGATAAAGGCAGTCAGAGCAAAATCAGGCGCAGAGGTAGGAGACGTGATTTTGGTGGTTGCCGCAGAAGAAAACAATGTGGTTTTTGCTGCTTTGGGCGCACTGCGTCTTGATATCGCAAAAAATCATCAGCTCTTTGACCCTAACCAGTTCAACTTTTTGTGGGTTACAGATTTTCCTCTCTTTGAGTTTGACAAGGAAGAAAACAGGTATGTGGCTGTGCATCACCCCTTTACTATGCCAAAGGACGAGGATATCGACATAGTGGAAAAAGACCCGGGCGCATGCCGTGCCAAGGCATATGATATGGTGCTCAACGGCGTTGAGTTAGGTGGCGGCTCTATCAGAATTTCAAACCCCGAGCTGCAAAAAAGAATGTTCAAGGTCTTGGGCTTCACCGAGGAAAGAATGGAAAACAGCTTCGGCTTTTTGATTGAGGCTTACAAATACGGCGCACCACCTCACGGTGGAATGGCATACGGATTTGACCGTCTGTGTATGCTTATGGGCGGCAAGGATTCCATCAGAGACGTTATCGCATTCCCTAAAGTGCAGAATGCAGGGGAGCTTATGACAGGCTGTCCAGACATAGTGGAGAAAAAGCAGTTAGATGAATTGTACATTGACTTGATTGAGAAAAAGTAGTATACTTTATCGGTAGATGATAAATAATCAATAGATATAAATATTGAGGACACCATAGGAAAGAGGAAAATATATGTATACACTTCTTTGTAATCTCTGTGAGAGCGGCAACGCCATTTCACACAACAATTGGCTGGGCTATATAGGCTTTGCGGTTGTTGCGGGCTTGCTTATCAACGACACACTTAAAAAGCAAAAAGCTAAAAAAGAAAAGGCAACAAAATAGTTAAAAATGGTTTTAGATAAAATCATTGCCCCTTCTTTTAAGTAAAAAGCAAAATGATTAAAATTAAAATCCCACCGGACGAAATAAGTTCGGTGGGATTTTGCGTTTAATAATTAGGTTGTATTAGATAGGTGGGGTTTAGATTTAAAAAATAGGTTGTATTAGCCAGTGGGGTTATAGAGTTTAAAAATATAAGCGGTGGGGCGTAAACTTTTAAAGCCTTATACGATAAAGTATTTATTGACAAGCACTGACATCTCGTCTATGTCCCTAAAAATGCCCTGTGGCAATGATTATCCTTTAAATGATACAGTTTACTATTTCAAGGATAAAAGCCAAAGAACGGCTTTTTAGAGGGCTACACGGACGCATCTAAGGCTGATATATAAAATATTTCCCTAAACCGCCACACAAATCCCCCTAAATTGTCGTCTCAAATCACCCTAAACACCCCTACAAAACACCCTAAATCACAGTGCCTTATCCGTGTTAAACAGGTTTATTTTTATCAAATCCTTGTCGGCGGCAAAGGTCTCGCTGTTGTACAAAAACAAAATTTGTTCATAGTCGTTGTCGGCGATAAATTTGTCCATTCCCATTGTGATATATCGCATATCAAAAATGTCAATCTGCGCAAAATCATCGATTAAAAAGGGGATAAAACAGTTGGCAAAGCTATCTTTTATTATCATAATCTTGCCCTCGCCATTGCCTTTAATGGTAGAAAATCCATTGTTGCTGCGCAAAAACATAGAGTATTTATCACGGGTTTCTAACTTTGAAAGGTCATAAATACTGTCTGTGACCCCGTCAATTGTGATTTGTTCCTCGCTCTTAATGTAGCTGAGGGTGTCACTTTTCACGTTATAACTCTTGGCTTTTGAGTAGTGGGTACCCAAAAATCCCTCCACGTCCACCATTTCATACTCGGAAAGGCTTTTCGGCGTCCTGCCTATGTGGTTCATATACTCGCAGTAGGCATAGTAAGCGCCGTAGGTCGTCCAGTGGTGGTCAGTGCGGTAGTAGATATACTCGTCCTTGTAGGCGACAAGAGCGTTGCGCACGTCCAATGAGTGCTCTGTGCCAATGCCATCAAACACCTTGTCCAAGATGTAATCGTTATGAAAAACAGGGGACTTATCTGAAACCTTATCCTTTAAAATCCCCGGGGCGGTGGGCGCTAAGAGGAGGGTTATATTCCTGTCTGAATGTCTTTGGAAAAACTTGTTCAGTGAGGTTATATTTTTAAGGGTCTGCGCTTCATCTACTGTGGAGAATTTTGTAAACATATACCCGTCTGCTCCATAGACGATATTGTTGTTCTCTTTTTTGCCTAAAAGGGACTCGCTGATACTTTTTAAGGATATCCACTTGTCTCTCACGATAAAGTGGTCCTCGGTGAAATCCTCGACTTTCGGGGTGTATTCGTTCTCCTTTAAAACCGTCCAGCTAAACTTTGGAAAGGTCTCCAATTTGCGGTTTTCAGTCTCGGAATAAGTTTGAACAGGGCTGAACAGGTCCGCTATACTCAAAGAAAAAAGCAAGAGGGCAAAGAAGATGAGCACCGGAAATTTTTTGATATCTTTTAAATTGATTTTCATAAATTACTCTCCTCCTAAAATCTGAAATATATGAACGGGTTGTAGGTGGAGTCCACCAAATAAGCCACGGATAATAGGGAAATAAGGCTCAAAACCACTATCATAACTAGGTTGTTGTCCTTGAATTTCTCGTAAAATTTTGTGGTGAGGGTGGTGGAACAAAGGATACCTATGAGGATTGATACGCCGTAGTTTTTAAAGTAATAAACGGCGCTGACACCCCCTGAAAAGCTGAACATTTTGCCTAAAAATGCTGATAATAAGCCCAAGTCGGTTATATAGAATATCGCCCAGCCCACGGCTATGGCAAGGAGAGCGTAAATTCTTCCCAGCCACTTTTTGTCCTGCAAAAAGTCGTACAGGAAGATTTTTTCAATCGCCAAAAGCATAAAATAATACAGTCCCCAAAGCATAAAATTCCAGTCTGCTCCGTGCCAAAATCCGGTTAAAAACCAGACTATAAGCATATTGAAAAGCTGTCTTTTAAGCCCTTTGCGGTTGCCTCCCAAGGGAATGTAGACGTATTCTTTAAACCAGCCGCTCAAGGTCATATGCCATCTGCGCCAAAATTCAGTGATACTTTTTGAGATGTAGGGCAGATTAAAGTTTGCGGGAAAGTCAAATCCCAGCATTTTTCCAAGACCAATCGCCATCAGCGAATAGCCGGAAAAGTCAAAATAAATCTGCAAGGAGTAGGCGATAATCCCCAGCCACGCCAAAGGGGTGGAGACATTTGCAAAGCCCAGCGCCTCAATATCCGTCCACAGAGCCCCCACGTTGTTGGCTATAAGAACTTTTTTGCCTAAACCGAAGATGAAAAGCTTTATCCCCTCGTTGATATCGGCAAGGGTAATTCGCCCTTCCATTGTGTTGATTTTATCGTTGATATCGGTGTATTTTACAATTGGTCCCGCTATGAGCTGTGGGAACATAGTCACAAAGGCGGAGAAATTTATTATGCTGGTCTCTGCCTTAACTTTCCCTGTGTAGACATCAATTGTGTAAGACATTGTCTGAAATGTGTAAAAACTTATTCCCAAAGGGAGAGCCAATTTGAACAAAGGAAGGTTCATTCCTGAAAAAGCGTTGATATTTCTTATGAAGAAATCAGCGTATTTAAAGAAAAACAGCATACCCAAGTTGAAGACCACCGAGGCGATAAACAAAAATTTTGTAAATCCTTTTTTCTCTCGATTGCCCTCGATAAATTGTGAGATGACAAAGTTTACGATGATACAGGACATCATAATGGGAAAATATTTCACCTCGCCCCAGGAGTAAAATACAAGGCTGAAAACCGTTATGACCAAGTTTTTAAACTTATAGGGTACGATATAGTAAAGTAATAGACAAAGAGGTAAAAATCGAAAAATAAAGAAAATGTTACTGAAAATCAAAGCTCAGTCTCCTTTCGGAAGATAAAAATTGGTTTTGAATTTGTTATAAAATGGTATGTAGCTTATATAAAGTGGGTTGCAAGCGGGGCGTTTTGGGGGGATTTTCACTCTGAGAGATAAAAAGTAATGTTATAGTAAAAAAGACGGAGAAAGCTCCGTCTTTTTAGTTATGAAATACAGAAGCTTATTTGAAAGCTTCGTCGATTGCCTTATCCATAGGCTCGTAAGCTTTTTCAACGCCCTGATCTGTGACGACTGTCTCGTCTCCGCCGATGACCAAAACAACGATGTTGCCTTTGGTTTTAATTCTGCCGGCGCCTGCTTTGTCCTTTAAAGCGCCTACATAATTCTCGTTTGCTTTGAAGATATCATCACGTTTCTGTGTGAGGATAGTCTCAACTTCGCTGACCTTGCCCTCTTGAGCCTCAACGATTAAAATCACGTCAACGCCGGGAGTTACAGGGCAGTAAGAGCCTGCATAGCTCTTGTAAAGTGTCTTATCAAGACCTACAAAAGTCATATACTCATCGTCTACCACTGTTGACATTCTCACAGGTGCAGCCTCTTCAATTGTGGCGAGCATCTTTGCAACGTCATAATCAGAAGCTTCTTCGCTGCCGCTCACTGTGTTTGGAGTGGAAGAGCCCTGATCAGGTGATGAGCTGTCATCTTTTTTTGAACAGCCTGCAAATAGGGAAAGGCACAATGTGAGTGCCAAGGCAAGTGCAATAATTTTTTTCATATTTTAAAATCTCCTTTGTGGATATCGCTGTACCAGTTACAGCTTTATTATGATACCACACAAATGTTCTTAGTCAATAAAAAAATTCTAAAGTTACTATTTTGTAATAATATTATCTACAATCTTAGTTTCGGTGTCGCCTTTTTGAGCACTTTCCATAGCTGTTATCATCAAGGTTTTAAAGTTGCCCGTAGACTGGGTGGCGCCTGCCACAATGTCCACTGCGCTGACTTTTCCGCTTTCAATAAACTGGTTGATTAAATCTTTATTATATTTTGCAGGATAGGTGCCGATGATGGATTCCATCTGATTTTTATAGCTCTCGTCCTCGCTTTTCAGCACGGATTTTTCAGAGTTGAGGGAGTCGTACACAACCTGGTGGAGCTCGCCGTCAAGGACAGTGACCTCTACAAAGTCTTTCCAACCATGGGTGTCGAAATCTTTAAATTCTGCTCGGTATGTACCGTCAGTAAGGGTTGGTGTGGGCTGTCCGTTAGAGGAACAGCCGGTGAAGGCAAACAGTGCCACCGTTGCCAACACTATGGAAAAAATTATTTTTTTCATCATTATACTTCCTTCTGCGTAGTCTTCTACATTTTGTATTATATAATATACCTATTTACATTGTCAAACAAACCGCTTTTTTGTAACTAAAATGTAACAGTTGTGTAATGACAGAAATATTATATTTTTTATCTGCAAATTATCCCTTGACTTATATTCTACAACATTTTAAAATAAAAGGGTGTGAAAGTTGCAAAGTTTACATTTTTGACACAATTAGTTACTAAAATAAGCATTACGAACTTGTTTTAGCATTAAGGAGTAGGATTTGAACAAAACAAAGAAAATGACAACAATAGCACTGCTATTCTCTCTTGCCATGGTGCTATCCTTTGTTGAGGGCATGATTATGCCCATGTTTGCGTTGCCCCCGGGTGTAAAATTAGGTCTGTCCAATGTAGTAGTTATGTACTGTATGGTCTATATGGGCTATTTCAGCGCCTTACAGCTCAGCGTGATGAAAGCCTTTTTTGCCTTTCTCACAAGGGGTGCCACGGCAGGTTTATTGAGCCTGTTGGGAGGGCTTTTTTCAATAACGATAATGTTTATCCTCATAAAATTATTAAAGGATAAGGTAAATTATTACACACTGTCGGTATTCGGCGCACTTTTTCATAACATAGGGCAATTGGTGGGTACATCTATCATCTTCGGCTCGGGATTTGTTATGTATTATCTGCCCGTATTGGCGGTTTCCGCAGTTATAATGGGCCTTGTCACAGGTGCTACGCTCAGCGTGGTAATCCCTGCGTTAAAAAGGCTTTAATAATATTATAAAATTATATGTACAAGGAGTGTTTAATTATGAACATCAAGCCATTATTTGACAAAGTTTTGCTAAGAGAGGCAGAGAAAGAGACAACCACCAAGAGCGGTCTTATCCTGTCTGCATCTGCGGCGGAAAAGCCGGAGTTTTTACAGGTGGTCGCCACAGGCGAGGGCGCTGTTGTAGAGGGCGTTTTACAGCCTATGAAGGTGAAAGCCGGAGACAGAGTTTTGGTGGCAAAATATGCCGGCTCACAGGTAAAAATCGACAGCGTGGAATACACCATTGTCAGCCAGTCTGATATTTTGGCAATAGTTGAATAAGAGAGGGGATAATTAAAATGGCAAAGAAGATAGTATACGGACAACAGGCGAGAGAAAGCCTTCAAAGGGGTATAGATACCCTTGCAGATACAGTTAAAATCACTTTGGGACCAAAGGGCAGAAATGTTGTTTTGGATAAAAAATTCGGTTCACCCCTTATTACAAATGACGGTGTCACCATAGCAAAAGAGATTGAAATCCGTGACGCTTTTGAAAATATGGGCGCACAGATGCTCCGTGAAGTGGCGACAAAGACAAATGAGCAGGCAGGAGACGGCACCACCACAGCCATAGTTTTGGCTCAGAGCTTTGTAAAAGAGGGTATGAAAAACGTGGCGGCTGGGGCAAACCCAATGGATATCAAACGTGGTATCGCCAAGGCTTGCGATGTGACAGTCAAAGCGATTTTGGCAAACAGCCAAGCGGTTAGCGGCAGCAAGGACATTGAGAGGGTTGCCACCGTTTCAGCTCAGGACGCCTTTGTGGGCAAGCTTATCGCCGACACTATGGACAAGGTGGGCAAAGAGGGCGTAATCACCATTGAGGAGTCAAAAACCGCCGAGACCTATTCAGAAGTGGTTGAGGGCATGCAGTTTGACAGGGGCTATATCACCCCTTATATGGTCACCGACAACGAAAAAATGGAGGCAAATATAGACGATGCACTCCTTCTTATCACAGATAAAAAAATCTCTTCAATACAAGAAATTCTCCCTCTGTTAGAGGAGATTGTGGGAGCGGGCAAAAAGCTGGTCATCATAGCTGAAGATATTGAGGGCGAGGCGCTTTCAACCCTTATCGTGAACAAAATCAGGGGAACATTCACCTGTGTGGCTGTAAAGGCACCGGGCTTTGGAGACAGAAGAAAAGAGATGCTCCAAGATATTGCAATCCTCACCGACGGCACGGTCATCAGCGAAGAGTTAGGTTATGAATTAAAAGAGACCACCATGTCTATGCTGGGTAAGGCAAGACAGGTAAAAGTCACAAAAGAGACCACAACTATCGTGGACGGCGCAGGCACAAAAGCGGAAATCAATGAGAGAATTGCTCAAATCAAGGCTCAAATGGAGAGCGTCACCTCGGACTTTGACCGTGAGAAACTCCAAGAGAGATTGGCAAAACTTGCAGGTGGCGTGGCGGTGTTAAAAGTCGGCGCAGCTACCGAAGTTGAGATGAAGGACAAAAAGCTCCGCATAGAAGACGCACTTTCCGCCACCAAGGCAGCTATTGAAGAAGGCATTGTGGCAGGAGGCGGCACAGCCCTTATCGACACTATTGCCACTGTTAAAAAATTCAGCGAGACCCTTTTGGGAGACGAAAAAACAGGTGCAAGAATTTTGCTTAGAGCACTTGAGGAGCCCGTTCGTCAAATCGCCGCTAATTCAGGTCTTGAGGGCAGCGTTATAATCGACAAGATTATGTCCGCAGGCAAGGTAAATTACGGCTTTGACGCCCAAAATGAAGTGTACTGCGATATGATAGAAGCCGGAATTGTTGACCCTACAAAGGTCACACGTTCAGCTCTTGAAAACGCCTCAAGCGTTGCGGCTATGGTGCTGACCACCGAGGCGTTGGTGGCAGACGATGAGACCGAGGCAGAGAAAGCTTCGGCGGCAAATATGGCTGCTATGCAGGGCATGGGCGGAAACTACTAAAAGTTTAAAGCAATTTAAAATAGGTTAGAATAGTTTAGCATAATTTAAAATAATTCAAAATAAAAGGCGACAATCACTAAGTTGAAGCTCCCAAAGTTATTTACAGTATATTCTACTGCTTAACTTTTCGGGGGTGACATCAACAAGGGTGGTTGTCGCTTTTGGGTTGTGAAACTAATTTGCAAAAGTCAAATGGTTGTCGCTTTTATTATAAAATTAAATGTACCTATTCGGTCATCTTATATTGATAAACTGTCTGGGTGTTAAAGGCAAAATCCGTGTCGTTTGCGTTTATAATATCCATCACGGCGTACTGTACTTTTTCTTTTAAAGCCAAGTGCTCGCCTATGGCTATGGGATAAGAATTATACTGAATAACAATATCCAAGCTGGAAGAATTAAAGCTGTCAAAGCGCACTAAAATGCTATCCTTTTTAATCTCTTCAAACCCGTTGAGGCAGGCGGTTATTTCATCACATACCTTTTGGATTGTCTGCTTTGAGGTTTGGTATATGAGACCGATTTTAAAGCGTGTTTTACGCATATTCATCTTTGTCCAGTTGGTTACGCTGTCACCGCTGATTTTGTTGTTTGGAACGGCTATTAAGGCGTTGTCAAAGGTTCGTATGCGACAGGAGCGAAAATTCATCTCCTCCACAATTCCCTCCATTCCGGCGACGCTTATCCAGTCCCCGATGGCAAAGGGTTTATCCATCAAAATCACAAGCCCCGAGACAAAATTTGAGGCGGTGTCCTGAGCGGCAAGGGCAAAAGTCAAGCCTGACAGCCCAAGACCGGCGATGAGCCCGTTTATGTCATATCCCAGCTCGCCCAGCAAAATCACAGCGGTAAAAACGATGATTACAGCCTTGCCTAATTTTGAGAAAAAGTTGATGATAGTTTTGTTTTTGCTCTCTAATTTAGCGTTTAATCCCTTGAAGAGGACAGGGGCGTGGGCGATGAAATTCTGTGCGGAGATGCTCACCAAAACGATGAGGGCAATGCGGATAAATTTGGTCATCAGCCCGTTTAAAATAACGGATATAACAGGGTTAAAGGGCAGGTAGCTTATGGCTAAATATCCCCCTAAAAAGCGCAGAAAATACGAGATTGGCTTTGAGAAACTCTCTGAAAATATGCCGATGAAATTCTCGTTTTTCAATTTAAAAATCCGCTGTAAAGCGCCCGGCACATACTTTGCCATAATGGCAGAAAAAATATGAAAAGCTATGTAAATGCCCGCCGAAAGCCCTATTTTCACAGCTAACTCCTCCAAGGAGAAAACCGAAAAAGTGCTGTATATCTGCCGTGATAAAAAATCGTATATCAAACTCATAAAGATACCTCCTATTTCAAGGACAGTATACCATCTCAGCCCGTTATAGTAAAGAGATTTACAATGTGTTTGTGATGTAATACTGTATGGCGAAAGCTATCTTTGTGGCGATATTTTCTTTTTGGGCGATTACCTGTTGTTTTTGAGCCAAAGCCGTTATCTTATAAATCATCTGCCTATACTTATAATGCTCTGCGCCTATGGTCTGCGAGAGGCTGAGGGTTTTATAGCGCAGATGCTCACCTATTGCAAAAATCTCAAAAAAGGTGTATGATAATAAAAGTCTGTTTCAGGGCGAGGTGTAAATCCTCACCGGTGGTATAGTCCACGACCGCTTTTTGCGCTGATTTGGTGAAATTCCAAAACCGACGGTATAGTCCGGACGAAAGAAACAACGGCTTGTTTTCTTGCCGTAATTTCGCCCTTTTGCTTTTTGCAGAGGGGCGTTTTTTGTTGGCAGATAAGAATAAAACCGAAAATTTACAGCATAGAAACAGACCTCCCAAACTTTAACAATCAATCAGGAGGTAAGAAAATGTACAACCAAAACAAAATCAGAAAATCCGTGGGTACGGCAATGCTCTCGGCGGTGGCAACAGTGCTGATGTTTTTCAGCTTCAATGTGCCCTTTATGCCCGGCTTTATCAAGATGGATTTCTCCGAGCTTCCGGCGCTTATGGCATCTTTTGCCTACGGACCCGTTGCAGGGGTAACCGTATGCCTTTTAAAAAACCTTGTAAATGTGTTTTTCACCACCACAGGGGGTGTAGGGGAATTATCAAACTTTCTTTTAGGGGCGATGTTTGTGCTGCCCGCAGGAGTTGTTTACAGGAGATTTAAAAGCAAAAAAGGCGCTTTTGCAGGGGCGCTTATAGGCGCTTTGGCTATGGCAGTTTTCAGCGTGGTCACCAATTATTACATCGTCTATCCCGTGTACACCGTGTTTATGCCAATGGAGGCGATTTTGGGTATGTATCGGGTGATAAATCCGAGTATAAAAAATCTGTGGGAGGCATTGATAATCTTTAATATGCCCTTCACTTTTATAAAAGGAGTGGCAAATCTTTTTATGACAATGCTGATTTACAAGCCCCTCTCCCCGATTTTAAAAGGGAAAAGGTGATTTGATATATAAAATATCAGTTGATTTAATAAAAAAACATAATTTAGTATATAAAATATTAGTTTATTAAATTGAAAAAAACATAAAATTTCGGTATTGACACCCAGGGAGAAAAATGTTAAAATATGTCCTACAATAGAATTTAACTTATTAAGAGTGGCAGAGGGAATTGGCCCTGTGAAGCCCGGCAACCTGCGTAAAGTAAGGTGCTAAATCCAGCGGTAAAAGCCGAGAGATAAGTATTTATGCTCACAGGTTTTTTATCTGTGAGCATTTTTGATTTATATTGCATTTAGAAATCTTATACATATTTATCAAAATGAGTTAAATTTCTTTTTTTAAAAATTTCATTTCAAAAGGAGAATTTTATGTCAAAAGTATTTTTTACATCAGAGTCCGTCACTGAAGGACACCCAGACAAAATCGCAGACCAAATTTCCGATGCCGTATTAGACGCAATCTTAGAGCACGACCCTAACGGACGTGTGGCTTGCGAGACAGCGGTCACCACGGGAATGGTCATCTGCATAGGAGAAATAACCACCTCTTACAATGTTAATATCCCTGAAATCGCAAGGGGAGTTATCAAGGATATAGGCTATGACAGAGCAAAATATGGCTTTGATTGCGAGACCTGTTCGGTCTTGACCTCAATAGACAAGCAGTCCCCCGACATTGCCCTTGGCACAAATGACGGCGTGGGTGGAGCAGGAGACCAGGGAATGATGTTCGGTTTTGCCTGTGATGAAACAAAGGAGCTTATGCCCTTGCCAATTTCTTTGGCTCACAGACTGGCTAAAAAGCTCACAGAGGTGAGAAAAAACGGCACCTTGCCCTACCTTCGTCCGGACGGCAAAACACAGGTCACCATTGAATACATAGACGGAATACCTGCAAAAGTGGACACTGTGGTGGTCTCAAGCCAGCACTCACCTGAGGTGAGCTTAGAGCAAATCCGCATAGATATCATCGAAAATGTCATCAAACCCATCGTGCCTGCGGAGTTGCTGGGAGAGGACACAAAATTTTATATAAATCCCACAGGACGTTTTGTTGTGGGCGGCCCTCAAGGGGACAGCGGTCTCACAGGGCGCAAGATTATTGTGGACACCTACGGCGGATATGCCCGTCACGGCGGCGGAGCATTTTCAGGCAAAGACCCTACCAAAGTTGACCGCAGTGCAGCTTATGCCGCAAGATATGTGGCAAAAAATGTGGTGGCGGCTGGGCTTGCCAAAAAGTGCGAGGTTCAGATTGCTTACGCCATAGGCATCGCAAAGCCGGTTTCGGTTTTGGTGGAAACCTTTGGAACAAACGCAGTTGATGAAGAAAAAATCGAAGGGGCAATCTCCAAGGTTTTTGACCTTCGTCCACAGGCGATAATCGACACCTTGCAGCTCAGACGCCCAATCTACCGCCAGCTGGCAGCTTACGGACACGTTGGACGTGAAGATTTAGGCGTGAAATGGGAAGATACAGACAAGGTTGACGCACTTATCGCAGCAGTCAAGGCAATGTAATTCGACTGTTATGATAATGCAATCCGACTGTTACGATAATGTAATTCAGCTGTTACGGCGATGTAATTCAGCTGTTGCGATAATGTAATTCAGCTGTTACGGCGGTGTAATTCAGCTGTTGCAGTGACACCTACTTTTAGTATAATCGAGACTTTAGAGGGAAAACTATAACAAAAGTCTGTTTTTATACTAAAAAAGGTGGTTGCAGTGAAAATTATAAATTTTATCAAAAGATACAATAAAAAAATTGCAATCCTGCTCTTTTTCCTGCTCTGCCTAATTTGTGGGATTTATTTCTACGGCAAAATCGTGCAGGTAATTCCCGCAGATACTTGCCTTTTAACCACGGTGGTTTTACAGGCTGAAAAATCCAGTATTTGTTAAGGAAATTAAAGGCTTTATCGGCAAAGCAATCAATAAATAGCAATTCCCCCCACCACCGCAATTCACAAAAACAAGCATAGGCGCATACTTTAAGCTATAAGACGACAGGCACCACCTGAAGTTATGCTAAAAGAGGTGTGACTATGCTTTTTGATATTTATATGATTATCCTCACAAGTTTTGCGATTTTGGGATTGTACACATTTTTGGATATGCTGGGCACGGCTATGCAGCAACAAAAAATGCCCAGGTCTGTCACGGTTATGGCGTATTCACAGGACAGCGGCGTTTTAAAAAAAGTCTACTACCTGCAAAATAACGTGTTTAACAACAAAATAGTCTTGATAGATAACGATGAATTAAAAATAAACAGTTATGCAGACACCGATAAAATCCTTACAAGTGAAATATCGCAATATATTACAGATGTATTATTTACAAAGGGCGGAATATAGCATATAATAAGACTATGTATATTTTGGGTTTTGAGGGCGGAGATAAATCCGCCTCACGGAGAGGTAAAATTGCAGGATTTAAAAAGGCTTGAGGGCAATATTGCACATATAACCTTTCTTAGTCAAGACACGGGCTTTACCGTGTTGGAGCTGGACACTGAAGAGGGAATAATAACTGTTGTAGGAGAGATGGCTGGTATAGGACTGGGTCAAAAGCTTATAGTTTTTGGACAGTACGCCACCCACCCCTCTTTTGGTGTGCAGTTTAAAGCCGTGAGTTTTGAGGTGGTTTTACCCAGCGATGCCAACGCTATTTTGCTATATCTGTCCGGGGGCGCAGTGAAGGGGATAGGGCCTGTGACGGCAAAGCGGATAGTAGATGCTTTTGGCGATGACACCTTCTCGGTGCTTGACACAGAGCCTGTAAAATTAAGCGAAATAAAGGGGATATCATACAGGCAGGCGCTGGAAATTCAGAGCGAATTTAAGCGGATTTATGGCATACAGGACGCTATTATGTACCTGTCCCAGTATGGTATTCAAACTGGCCAAACCATTGCACTTTACGGCATTTACGGCGCTAATACGGTGGAGATAATCTCAAATAATCCATATATTTTATGCGGCGACCCGTGTTTTATCCCCTTTGAGTTAGCCGATGAAATCGCCACAAAGGTCAGCCTTGAATATGACAGCGATATAAGAATACAGGGGGGAGTGTCCTACGTTTTGCGCCACAATACCCTGAAAGGGCATTGCTGTGTCCCATACAAAAAGCTTGTGGAGACGGTGTCAAACTTCATCAGGGTTGAGCCCGAAAAGGTGGAGGGAAATATTGAAAACCAGTGCGACACGGGGCTTTTGATGAAAGAGGCCATAAAGGGCAGGGAATTTATCTATCTGGCTGATTTATATGTGGCGGAGCTTATCTCGGCGCAAAAGCTTACCCAGCTCTTGCAAAAAAAGCAAAACAAGGCAAAGAATATTGCAGACACCATTGAGCTCATTGAGCAGATGGAAAATATAAAATACGCCCCTAAGCAAAAAGAGGCGATGGAAAAAGTTATGGACAGCAACCTGTGTATCATCACGGGTGGTCCCGGCACAGGCAAAACCACGCTGGTGAAGGGCATAATCTCCCTTTTTGAAATGCAGGCGGACAGGGTGAGCCTGTGCGCACCCACAGGACGTGCCGCCAAGAGATTGAGCGAGCTGTCGGGGCGCAGTGCAAAGACTATCCACCGACTTTTAGAGGTTGTGCCGGGCAGTAAAAACAACATTAGATTTGTGCGCAACCAAGACAACCCCATAAGGTGCGATGTTTTGATTGTGGACGAGTTCTCTATGGTGGACGCAGTGCTTTTCAGTCAGCTAATCACAGCGGTGAAAGACGATTGCCGTGTGGTTTTGGTGGGGGACTACAACCAGTTGCCAGCCGTGG
>JAVVVT010000015.1:17799-20545 GCA_036652515.1 Oscillospiraceae bacterium | reverse complement strand
AGGCTTTCGCTCTCATACCCTGCCCTCAGATTTTCAATAACTGTTACTCTGTACCCCGATTGCTCCAAAAGCGGAATATTTTCTTTTTGACAGCCTGAAATTACAATGTCTTTATTATCGGATACCTTTAAATATAAAACATCACTATGGCAAGATATTGGCTCGCTGACACGATTAGAAGGGATAACCCCGTGGCAAACAAAACCAAGCTGTGTAAGTTTGCTTGTAATATCCCTGTCATTTGTGTTTACTATACAGTGTTTAATCATTCTCTGTTCAACGCTTTCACCGGTGTTAATTTTGCCGCCTGGTAACTGGGATAAAGGCTGAATACCGTCGTCAACAGAATTGTAACAGAAATTCCCCACAATAGCAAACGGATATCAAAACTATACTTTGTGTGGAATAAAAGATTTATTATGATGTTCAATCCGCTTCCGCTTAAAATTCCCACAGTTATCCCAATGAGACAGGCGGAGATTGAGTAGGTTAAAAATTCTGTCATAATATCAAATTTGCTGGCGCCAAGACTAAGCTTTATACCTATGTCGTGCCGCTGAATACTCACAGCCGTATTAACGCTGGTGGCAACAGAGATACTGCACACTATCACCGCCACGCAAGACACGGCAAACAGTGCTAAAAACGCCACATCGACGATTTTATTTATGGATTCTCTCTGCTGGCTTAAATTGCTGATTTTAAGTGTTACGGGAGAAAAAAATGTAATTTTTTCAATCAAATAATCAAAAATGTCCTCATCGGTCACAGTGTCGGTGTTGACATCTACAAAAATTTGGTCGATATTCTTTTTTGAGGTCATATTTTCCATCACAGTATAAGGCACATAAATAAAATTAGGGATAACATCGCCGGAAAGTCCGTTTAACACGTTGCTGGTTTTTCTTATAATCCCGATTATTTCAAAAGGGTATACCCCGCTCCCCATAGAAATATACACTTTTTTCCCTACAATATTGGCTCTGCCATAAGCGGTGGTGGCAACGTTTTCGTCCACCAAGCACACAAAATTCTTGCTTTGTATATCGTTGTCCTTTAACATTCTGCCATATAATAAATCTAAATTTACTATATCCTTTGCCTGTGGGGAAATTCCCCAGCAGAGTGTTGACAAGGGCTGGGTGCGGCTGAAAATAATTTCTGCGTAGTCATACAAAACAGGGGTTAATTTTGATATGTCCTCACATTCAGCCAAGGCGTCGTACACCTTTAAATCGGTTACATTTTCATTGTAGGTATCATACACCGAAACTGACATACCATTCAGCCCCACTCCGTCTAACTCGCTGTTTATCTCTGTTTTGCCTGCCATAGATATGAGGGACACCGCACTCAAAGCCAAAACAGCGATAAAGACTGAAATAATCGCCATATTATAGGGTTTCATAGCTTTTTTTATTTTAAAGAATATCATCTGTCACACCGCTGACAATAACTTTATCGCCCTCTAAAATATCACCGTATAAAAAGATTGTATCATAAGGAAAATATGTGGATATTTGCGTGTAATTATCCGCCTCAATGCCTGTTTTGATGTACTCTTTTTTTGCCCGTCCATCTGCCAAAATCAGCACATACTCCCCTGCCTCGTCCTGCCTTATGACACGATAATTTACAACTGTAATATTGGATAAATCCCCGTTTTGTATGCTGCCATTAATTTGCAGTCCGCCTGCTATGCGGCTGTCTGGGTTTTCAATGGTTGCAAAAACATCAACCACCACCTTGCTGCCCAGCGCCGTCGCCTCTCGTCTGACCACAGCATTTTTATCGCTGATTTTACCATTATAGTTTATATTTCCAAAAGCAACCGAGGATATATTCACCTCATCTCCCACTGCCACTTTTCCATAGTCCAATTGCGAGAGGGTAAATTTTGCCATAACATCATCGCTTTTTATTATAGAGCACAAAGGTCTTCCGGATAGGGCTATGGCGTTATCCGATACATTGAGCTGGGTTATGATGCCGCTATCCCCCGCATAAATTTTTTCGGACAAGTTATAAAGGCTTTCCGCTGAAAAATTTTGTGAGGAAAGAGAGCTCATATCCTCCTGCTTTAGCCCCTCCAACACCTCCTTATCCAATTGACCGGAAAACATTTTTTCCATTTTTTCCTTGTCAATTGAAAACAGTATTTGCCCTGCATTGACAAAGTCATTTTCTTTTACATACACTTTTTTTATGCAGACAGGGACAGAGAGCATAACTTCAGACACGTCCTGATTTTCAAATTCTCCGCTCACAGTAATAGTTCCGCAATACTCCTTTTGCGCAAGGTGAGCACCTTGTACCACTTTTATTTTGCTTAAATTATAATTTACCGCCAAAAGCCCCGAAATAATGCTGAGGAATAAAATTAGTGTAACGAATTTTCTCATATAAAAACACTCCCTTTTCTATGCCATTATTATGGATAGAGCAGCGAGTGTTTAAACATAGCTTATATGAGATGAATTGTCGACAAATGCGCTTTAGACTGTGCTAATCGACGGATATAAATATGACTAAATAAGATGAATTGCCTGCTTTATATTGGAGACGCCAAAAATTTGCAATGAATAATCCGAGACATCAATCTGCTTTAAACTGTGGTTTGGAATAATAGCGTTTTTAAAGCCCAAACGCTGGATTTCTCTAAGCCTTAAATCTACATTTACGACGCTGCGCACCTCTCCGCCCAGACCGATTTCTCCAAAAACAACCGTATCTCCCGGGATAAATT
>JAVVVT010000015.1:0-17759 GCA_036652515.1 Oscillospiraceae bacterium | reverse complement strand
GTTTCCTCTAATTCAAGCCCACCCACCACGTTCACATAAACATCAAGTGTCTGCAAGAAAAATCCTGCCCGTTTTTCTAAAACAGCCAAAATCAAATTCAAACGGTTATAATCTATGCCGCTTGACGCCCTCCTTGGTGTGCCGAAACCGGTCTTGGTGGCAAGCGCCTGAATTTCTGTGAGTATCGGGCGTGAGCCCTCCATAACACACGTTACGCAGCTGCCGCTCACATCGTTGCTCCTGCCCTCTAAAAGCACCTGTGAGGGGTTTAAAATTTCCACTATTCCCTTGCTGGACATATCAAACATTCCGATTTCGTTTGTAGAGCCGTACCTGTTTTTGCTGGAGCGCAGTATTCTGTAAGGGAGGGTTTTATCCCCCTCAAAATATAAAACTGTATCGACTATATGCTCCATAACTTTAGGTCCTGCAATAGCGCCGTCCTTGTTCACATGGCCCACTATAAAAAGCGCAGTGTCATATTTTTTGGCTGTTCCCAGCAAGAGGGCTGTACACTCTCTGACTTGTGAAACACTGCCCGGGCTGGAAGAGATGCTGGCGCAATTCATAGTTTGGATAGAGTCGATAACAAGCACGTCCGGCTTTGTCTCTTCAATGCTTTGACACACAGAGGAGACGTCGGTCTCGGTGGCTATAAAAATTTTTTCGCCCTTTATCCCAAGACGATTTGCACGCAGTTTAATCTGTGTCACAGACTCCTCGCCGCTTATATAAGCAACCTTATATCTGTCAGCTAAATTTCCGCATATTTGAAGCAGCAATGTGGACTTGCCTGCACCTGGCTCACCGCCTATTAATATGCCTGCGCCCTTTACTATCCCTCCGCCTAAAACTCTATCCATCTCGCCTATATTTGTCTTTATTCGACTTTTGGTGTCGTTGGCATCTATGTCACTTAGTGATTGGAATGGTATTTTGTGGTATTCGGATTTTGGATTTTTTTTGGCATCTTGAACCGCCGACTGGTCGATTACGTCCTCTACAATAGTGTTCCATTCTTTGCAAGAATAGCACTGCCCCTGCCAGCGTGGATAAACTTCTCCACAAGAGGTGCAAACATATATTGTCTTAAATTTTTCTTTCATTTTTCACCTGCATAAATCTGTTTTGTATTTATTGTACCACATTTCAATTGCAATATAAACACTGTAAAAAAATCTTGTGATGTTCATCGGTTTTGAAAAATAAAATACTATTATATAAAATAGTGGTAAAATTTTATGTTTTATTGTACAATATTATCAATGGATATACCATATAATTATGTAAAGTAAATACACCTTACATAATACGCAAGGCTTTAATGTCAAATTACGCAAAAATTATCAATAAACACACAAAGGAGTACCAAATATGAATCAAGAGTTTTTATGTTACCATTCCGGCATATTTTCAGGCAAGGCATATCTCGGTATTGACGAAATCAGTTATTCAAAAAAGTCCTATTATACCGATGAATTTTCAAAGTGTAACAATGTTTTACCGGCACATTTTTTTCACCCTAACCTATTAGACATCTGGCAAAAAGCCAAAGAAATTGTTTGGAATGAAGAAAAAATAAGTTTTGGCGAGTATGTTTACGAGAGGAACATCAGCTTTGGGCGTGGCTATGTATACGCACAAATGTACACGAATACACCCCTTGATGTGGTTATTTGTGATGGGAAATTGGTGGGATTTATGTTGCCCTCAAGGAATGAGAGTATCACCTTGGTGATTGACGGGTTCCAAGATTGCACAAATTTATCTCTTTGGAGTGATGATATAATTTCAAAAGCTGAATTTCAAATAGAAGAACCTGTAACCATTATGGTTGCTATGTCCGACGGAGTAAAGCTTGCCACCGACGTGATTTTGCCAAAATTAAAGGATAAAATCCCCTTGCCAACAATTTTAGTGCGCACCTGTTACAATAAAAATGCCAACTGTGAAATGTGGCATAAGTATGCCAAACGTGGCTATGCGGTTGTGGTGCAGGACGTGCGTGGCAGAGAGGCTTCTCAGGGAGAATGGCTCCCCTTCTATCACGAAACAGACGACGGAAACGACACCCTTAACTGGATAGCAAATCAAAAATGGAGCGACGGAAATGTGGGAATGATAGGCGGCTCATACCTTGGTTATGTTCAATGGGCTGCGGCGGCAAGCGGAAATAGGCACCTTAAAGCCTTGGTCAGCCAAGTCACCGCCGGCAGTGCTTTCTGCGATTTGCCAAGACGTGGGGGCACTTTTGAATCGGGAATACTCGCCTGGAGTTTTATGGTTGCAGAGCAAGAGACCAACTCGGCAGGCTGTGTGCGTGATGACTGGGAACAGGTTTTGGCTCATAGACCTATCTGTGACATTCCTAATTTTGCACTGAAGAAGAATATCCCATTTTTTGATGAATGGTTAAAGCATGAAAATGATGACGAATTTTGGGCTAAATCCGACTGGTCTATACACGGAAAAGAAATAGATGTGCCTGCTTTATACATATCGGGTTGGTTTGATGACAACGGGCAAGGCACAACCCAAAGCTGGAATATGAACGCTGAAAACAAGAGAGAAAATCAGCGAATGATTTTAGGCCCTTGGCTTCACAAAACCAACAGCTCAAGACAGATACACGACTATGAGCTGAATAAAAATGCCCTTCGCTATGATTTAGACGTGCTTTATATTAAATGGCTGGACCATTTTTTAAAGGGGGTAAAAAACAATATTGAAAATCTCCCTGCTGTACAATATTATATGTTAGGTGAAAATCAGTGGAAAAACAGCGATAGCTGGCCGCCAAAAGATATGAAGTATGAAGAAATTTATCTGCATAACAACGCCTCCAAGTGGGGAGATGCCGACTTTTTAAAGGTCAGCGATGAGACTATGGGAGAATATACCTTTGACCCACAGGACCCCTTCCCTTTTATAGTTGATGTGTCAGAAAATGAGGGCGCTATCCCGGGCAACTATAAAGATGTGGAAAATCGCAAGGATTTGCTCCTCTACACTTCAAAACCTATGACTGAAAATTTATCCATAAACGGTATTCCAATCGCTCACATCTACGCACAGAGCTCCTGCAAAGACACAGACTGGGTTGTGAGGATTACCGATGTGGACGAAAAAGGCAACTCCTTTAAAATCTCCGACGGTATCATTCGTGCAAGATACAGAAACGGCTTTGATAAGCCGCAGCTGCTCGAGCCCAATTCAGTTGAAGAATACACCATACCATTGACAAAAATTGCTCATACATTTTTGAAAAATCATAAACTTCGTGTTCAAATAACATCAGGTGCAGATAATTTTTGTTTTCCTAACAGCAATTTAGGCAATAATGAGGCGACGGAAACTGATTTTACAATAGCAAAACAAAAGATTTTTACAGGTGGAAAATATCTTAGTGGGATAAAACTGCCAATAATCAGATAAGCACACACAACAAAAGCTCAAGGGGAATACCTCCTTGAGCTTTTTTAATATGGTGTTATATTTCTGTTTTTGTTTTAAATTCTCAGCATACGATACCCTATACCTATATGGGTTTGAATATATTTAGGTTTAGCGGTGTCCGTCTCAATTTTTTTTCTCAAGGTTGCCATAAATACCCTCAAAGATGCCACGTCGCTCTCCCAGCCATTGCCCCAAATTTCGTGTGTGATAAAGGTATGTGTGAGCACTTTTCCCACATTTTTGGACAGGAGGCACAAAAGCCTGTATTCAATGGGTGTTAAGTGAAGCTCCTCGTCTGCCATATAAGCGCAACCTGCCACATAGTCAATCTTTAAATCACCGTTGTAAAACACTGAGCCCTCCCCGGGGGCAGCTGATGCGTTGTAGTTCAAGCGCCTGAAAGTCACACGAAGTCTTGCCAGCAATTCTTCCACCGAAAACGGTTTAGTGAGATAATCATCTGCCCCTGCATCTAAGGCATCTATCTTATCGCTGTCCTCACTTCTTGCGCTGATTACTATTATAGGCATCTGTGACCAGGAACGGATTTTTTTAATTATTTCAATCCCGTCCATATCCGGCAGACCCAAATCCAATAAAATCACGTCGGGGTTGCAAGAAACAGCCTCTATTATCGCCTCGCCCCCTGTTTTGGCGGCGTGGTATTTATAGCTGAATGTCTCAAGGGTAGTTGTTATTAAATTTCGTATTGCCGCATCGTCTTCCACGACTAAAATAAGTGGTTTATTCATGCAAAATTACCTCCTCTGCCGGCAATGAAAATTGAAAAATTGTGCCATTGGGTAGATTGTCTTTCACCTCAATCGTGCCCCCGTGAGCAGTTATTATAGACTTGCAAAGCGCTAATCCCAGCCCCATACTCCTGCGACTATCTGCCACTTTTGTATTGGCGGTGTAAAACATATCAAATATTTTTTCTTTTGCCTCTTTGCTTATTCCCTCGCCGTTATCAGCTATTTTTACTATTACCATATGGTTCACCTTGGCAGTTGATATGACAATCTCGGAATTTTTCGGGGTATATTTAATGGCGTTATCCACAATATTTATCACCACTTGCACTATTAGTCGTGGGTCCATCTTTGCCATAATAAAACTGTCACTGGGTATAACTGTTATTTTATGCTCTACACTTTGGCGATTTATATGGTTTAAAGCCTCTAAAATGACCTCTTCCATCAGCTCGGAATTTAAATTAAGGTGCATAGTGCCGTCCTCAATTCGTGTCACTGACAGCAAGTTTTCCACCAAATTTATCAGCCACAAAGAATCGTCATAGATATCTGCGTACAGCATCTTGCGCTTTTCTTTTTCGATGGCATCTTCGTTTGAGAGTAAAATTCCGGCATTGCCTGAAATAGCTGTGAGCGGAGTGCGAAGGTCATGGGAAATTGAGCGCAATAAATTTGCCCTAAGCTGCTCATTTTTTGCTAAGATAGCCGCCTCTTCTCTCTGAGCAAAAACGTGCTGATTTTCCAATGCCAAGGCACATTCTCCCAAGATTGAAAGAACTATACTGTTTTCAAAAGACCTGAGTGGCTCTCCATTTATCACTATGCCAACCACGCCATATACAACCTCGTTCACCCTCACCGCTAAGTATAGGCACTTTGCACTACCTAAGGTATTGGTGGAAGCGCCTGCGTGCTTATTGTTTTTAAACACCCATTGTGCCACCGCTTTTTCATTTTTGGAGACAATCTCTTCTGAAATGCTACCTTCAGCCAAAGTATCTGCCATAAATATTAGTGGCTGTGTCACGTCATCATTTTCCACCTGATAAAATATTATGTCCTTATCCAGCAATTTAGTCAATTGGTTGGCTGTCACGGATATCACAGCCTGTTTATCATTTGCTTTTTGTAAAAGTTGGTTGGTCTCTAAGAGCACCTTTGTGCGATATGCAATCTGTGCCGATTGCTGGGCGTTCTTTTGTATTCTCGCCGCTAAAGAAGCCGTCAAAAATGCTGCCACAAACATTATCAGAAATGTCACAGGATATCCGCTGTCATAGGAGTTTAAGGTAAAGCGTGGGTCTGTAAAGAAAAAGTTAAACGTGAGCACACTTATTACAGAGGAGACCAAGCTGTACGCTTTTTGGGAAGTTATTATTGCGGTTATCAAGACACAAAGGATATATACCGTAATGATGTTCGCCTCACTGAACCCCAAAAGTCTGAAAATATGACCGATTAAAGTTGCCGCAATCAGCAACGCCACACTTTTTACAAGGTCTGAAAGCTGGAATTTAAAGCTGGGCTGTTTAACTTTTTTTGCTTTATAGCCCTTTACTTCCTTGTCGGGAATAATATATATGTCCAAATTAGGCGCTGCCGCCGTTAATTTTTCTGTCAGGGAGGGCTTGCCGAAAGTATATTTTCGTTTGGCATTATTTCTGCCCACAACTATTTTGGATACCCCAGACAGTCTGGCAAATTCCGCTATCTGAAATGCCACGTCATCGCCGTACACGGTTTCAATTGTGGCGCCCATCTGCTCTGCCAAGGCTATATTACTGCGCAAGCGATTTTTGTTTTCTTCGCTCATCACTGTGAAATCGGAGGTCTCCACGAAAAGTGCGGTGAATGAGCCTTTAAAAGCGCTCGCCATTCTCGCCGCAGTGCGTATAATTTTAGGGTTGGTGGGCGATGAAGATAGACATACCAAAATATGCTCATCTGTATAATAATTCGCCCCCTGTGTCCCCCGGGCTTTTTCCGATAATTTGTTCACACGGTCAGCGCAGCGGCGCAGAGCTATCTCTCTTAGAGCAACTAAATTTTCTACGCTGAAAAAATTATCCATCGCCTTTTGAGCCTGTACTTCTTTGTAAATTTTACCGGCACTTAGGCGCTCGATTAACTCCGTGGGCTCTATATCCACAAGCTCAACTTGGTCTGCGGTGTCGAATATTCTGTCCGGCACACGCTCACGCACCATAACCCCGGTTATAGAGGCAATCATATCATTTAAGCTCTCAATATGTTGCACATTTACCGTTGTATATACGCTTATTCCTGCTTTAAGCAGCTCCATAATATCCTGATATCGCTTTAAATGCCGGCAGCCGTCACTGTTGGTGTGCGCCAATTCATCTACCAACACCAGTGTGGGGTGCCTTTTTATCACGGCATCTAAATCCAATTCGCTTAGTTTTATCCCTTTATGTTCTATTAGCAAAGGAGGGATTACCTCCAAGCCATTTACCAATGCCGCCGTCTCGGGTCTGCTATGTGGCTCTATATATCCGATTACAACATCAATCCCACGTCTTTTTGCCCCATGAGCCGCCTTTAGCATAGAGTAGGTTTTTCCCACTCCTGCGGCATACCCAAAAAATATTTTCAAATGGCTCTTGCTTTCAACTTTATTTTCTTCATTTATTTTTTTGAGTATCTCGTTGGGGTTAGCCCTAACTTCATTCATTTTACACCTATCACTGATTTTAGTATTTCAGTTTCCGCTTAAAATTATTTTACCACATTTAAGCTAAAAAATATATTAACTTTAGATAAAATATCATATATGCTTTTAAGCAAGCGGACTAAATTCACCTCCGCCTGCTTAAAATTTATACTATATAATTCCGTCTAACATCAAATTTACTTTTAGCACGTTGACGGTCTCCTCGCCGAACACACCCAAAAACTTACCTGTTGTGCATTTAAAGAGTATTTCCCTTACCTCTTCCTGTGTCATATCGTTGGCTTTTGCAAGGCGAGGCACCTGATATTCCGCCGCCAAGGGAGAGATTGCAGGGTCAAGTCCGCTGCCTGAACAGGTCACAAGGTCAACAGGGATTGCCTCCTCTTTCATATCGGGGTTTGCACGTCTTATCTGCTCTACCCTCTGTTTAACCAATTCTTCGTACTCATCACTAGCGGGGCTGAGATTAGAGGGGGCGGCGTACATCACCTTTTTTCCCTCTTCGTCCACCAAGGTTGTTATATCAAGGTTCATTATACGCCCCCACATATGGGTATCGTCGTTATAACTTTGAGATAGCAATTCACAGCCATAAGTTTTTCCGTCAATTTCAATAATGCTGCCATTTGCTTTTTTAGGGAAAACAACTTGGGCGAAGGCAGTGATTATTCCCGTGTAGAAAACGCCGCACACCACTGTAAATATGAGCAAGAGCATAGACGCTTTGGGCAACTGTTCTTTTATTTGTCTCATAATAGCTTTCATAATAATTCTCCTATTTCTATTTTAAATTGCCCTGTTCCGACAGTGTAAACCACTATACAAAATTCAGCACCACCAAAGCCATATCTATGAGCTTAATGAAGATAAAGGGCGCTATAAGTCCGCCTACTCCGTATATTAACAGGTTTTGTATTAGAAGCTTTCCGGCTGAAACCTCACGGTATTTTACGCCTTTCAGCGCCAAGGGAATAAGTGCGACAATGATTAAAGCGTTATAGATTATTGCGGAGAGCACTGCGCTTTGAGGAGAGTGTAGACCCATAATATTCAAAGCGGAAAGTCCCGGGTAAAGACCTATAAAAAGCGCCGGTATTATAGCAAAATACTTTGCCAAGTCATTTGCTATTGAAAAGGTAGTCAAGCTGCCCCTTGTCATCAATAGCTGTTTGCCTATGCGCACAATATCAATAAGCTTTGTGGGCGAAGAGTCTAAATCCACCATATTGCCGGCTTCCTTTGCCGCCTGTGTACCAGTGTTCATCGCCACGGCAACATCGGCTTGTGCCAAAGCTGGGGCGTCATTTGTACCATCGCCTGTCATAGCCACCAAGTGACCTTTACTTTGAAAATCTCTTATCATCTCCAATTTGCCTTCAGGTGTAGCCTCTGCCAAAAAGTCGTCAACGCCTGCCTCTGCCGCTATGGCTGCGGCTGTCAACGGGTTATCGCCTGTTATCATTATGGTTTTTATTCCCATTTTTCTAAGGTCGGCAAATTTTTCTTGTACGCCCTGTTTGATTATATCTTTAAGGTGGATCACTCCCATAACTTTATGATTTTTTGACACAACCAAGGGTGTTCCACCGTCTTTTGAAATAGCTTTTACTGCATTTTCACATTCGTTGCTATAACTGCCGCCCCCTGCTAAAACATACTCTTTTACGGAATCAGCTGCGCCTTTGCGGATTTCATTCCCCTCAAAATCCACACCGCTCATTCTTGTCTTGGCGGTAAATGGTATAAAGGTCATCTTTTTTTCGCTTAGGTTTCTGCCTCTGATATTAAACTGCTCTTTAGCCAAAACAACGATACTGCGCCCCTCAGGGGTCTCATCGGCAAGTGATGATAGCTGTGCCGCATCGGCAAGCTCTTCCGGCTTTACACCGTCAACAGGTATAAATGCCCACGCCTGGCGATTTCCCAAGGTGATTGTGCCGGTTTTATCCAGCATCAAAATATCAACGTCGCCTGCCGCCTCTATTGCACGTCCGCTCATCGCCAAAACATTTGCTTGGTTGAGCCTGCTCATACCTGCTATACCTATGGAGGAAAGCAATGCGCCTATTGTGGTAGGTGCAAGACATACCAAGAGTGCTACCAAGGTGGTTATAGAAGTGGGGTTTGGTATCCCAGCTAACTTAGCTGAGAAAGCAGAATATGTATAAAGTGACATAGTGACCAAGATAAAAATTATAGATAGAGCAATTAAAAATATTTGCAATGCTATCTCGTTTGGAGTTTTCTTTCTTGATGCGCCCTCTACCATAGCAATCATTTTATCAAGAAAGCTCTCGCCTGCTTCACTTGTCACCTGAACTACTATCCAGTCTGAAAGCACCGTTGTGCCACCTGTGACGGCACTTCTGTCTCCGCCGCTTTCACGGATTACGGGGGCGGACTCCCCTGTTATGGCGCTCTCGTCCACAGAGGCTGCGCCATCGATGACTTCACCGTCTGCCGGTATCTGCTCCCCTGCATTCACTATGATTATATCGCCTTTTTTAAGTGTTGAGGAAGACACCTGTGTGATGATATCTCTCTGGGAGGTTGATGGGATTTTATGAGCTTCTACATCTTTTTTTGCCGCACGCAGAGAATCCGCCTGTGCTTTGCCTCTGCCCTCGGCAATCGCCTCTGCAAAGTTTGCAAACAGCACTGTGAACCACAGAATTATCGCTATTGCAAAGGTGTACGCCGAGCTTGCGTCCTTTAATCCAATCAATGATAAAAGCCAAAGTGCCGATGTGAGTATGGCTGATATGTAAACCAAAAGCATAACGGGGTTTTGGACTTGAACTTTTGGATTTAGTTTTGTAAAAGAATCTTTTATTGCTCTGCCAATCATATTTTTAGATGAAATGGCATGGTTAGTTTTTGTCGCCATAATTATAACTCACCTTTCTACGCTATGCTGCCGAAAAATTCGGCTATTGGGCCAAGTGCCAATGAGGGCATAAAGCTTAAAGCACCTATTAAAAGTACCACGAAAATCAGCAAAAATACAAACAATCCATTTGTTGTAGAGAGAGTTCCTGCCGTGGTTGCAATTTTTTTCTTTGAGGCAAGACTTCCTGCTATGGCAAGTGTTCCGATGATTTGTAAAAATCTTGCAAATATCATAACTAAGCCCAAGGATATATTTAAGAAAGCTGTATTTCCATTAAAACCTGCAAAAGCCGAGCCATTGTTACCGCCACAAGAAGTATATGCGTACAGTATTTCAGAAAATCCGTGAGCACCGCTGTTTGTTAAGCTCTCTGTGATACTTGGTATCGCCACAGCTATTCCGCTGCCAACTAAAATTGCAATAGGTGTGGCAAGACATACTAACACTGCCCATTTCATCTCGTAGGGCTCTATTTTTTTGCCTAAAAATTCAGGGGTGCGACCCACCATCAATCCGGCTATAAATACTGTCAAAATAGCAAAAGCTAACATTCCGTAAAGACCGCAGCCCACACCGCCGAACACCACTTCTCCCAATTGAATCATCAACATTGTCACCATTCCGCCAAGGGGAGTGAAGCTATCGTGCATTGCGTTGACAGAACCGTTTGAGGCTGCTGTTGTAAAGGCTGCCCATGTGGCTGAGGAGGCTATGCCAAAACGTACTTCTTTGCCCTCCATATTACCACCTGCTTGATTTATTGCAGAGATATTCACTTCGCCATTCTGCGCTAATTGAGGGGTTCCTGCTTGCTCGCTCACAGCGATTGCTCCCAGTGCTATAACAAGACAGATAAACATCGCCATAAATATCGCCACACCTTGTTTTTTGTTTTTTACACTTCTGCCGAAAGTAAAACACAGTGCCGCCGGTATGAGCAAGATTGAAATCATTTCAATTAAGTTTGTGAAAGGATTTGGGTTTTCCAGCGGGTGCGCCGAGTTGGTTCCAAAAAAGCCGCCGCCATTTGTGCCGGACTGTTTTATGGCAATCTGGCTTGCCGCAGGGCCTAAGGGTATGAGCTGTTCTGTGACAATCTGCGCCCCTGTCACCTGTTTTCCGTCCACAGTTACGGTGTCACTTTCTGTATTTATCACAGCGTTTTCTATTATTTTACCCTCTTGGGTTATTGCAATTGGTTCTAACAGGGGAACAGTCTTTGATGCTTTAAAGCTTTGAACAACTCCACCGCCCACAAGACAGACCGATATAATTAAGTTGAGAGGTATTAAAATATATAAAATAATCCTTGTCATATCAACCCAGTAGCTTCCCAGCCCCTCAGTTTTTACCTTGATAAAACCACGGATAAGGACAAATAACACCGCAATACCCGTTGCCGCAGAAACAAAGTTTTGAACAGTCAGCCCCAAGCTTTGGCTCAAGTAACTCAGTGTAAATTCTCCGCTATACGCCTGCCAGTTTGTGTTTGTAATAAAACTCGCCGAGGTGTTAAAGGATAAATCCCAAGGTACATTTGGAAGCCCTTGTGGATTTCCCGGCAAAAATCCTTGAAGCATTTGAAAAAGAAAAACCACCACAAAGCTTACAAAGGAAAATGTTAAAACACTTATTGTGTATTTTTTATAGGACATCTGTTCTTGAACATTGACCCCTAAAAGCTTGTAAACACCCTTTTCAATCGGTGAAACAATGTTATGTAACAATGTTTTACTGCCCGACATAACTTTTTCAATATATGTTCCAAGAGGAATTGCTGCCGCTATCAGTATAGCTAAATAAAGTATGTACTGTATCATTGCATTGCTCATTGTTCATCACCTCTTACCAATATAACTATATAATAAATCAAAAGCGCCGTCGCTATAATGCCTATTCCTGCAATTAGTATGTTCATAATTAACTTCTCCTTCGAATGATTTAAGTTTACTTCATCTCACTTAAAAACGGTGTAAGGATATTTATTTGGGGAATTAAGATTGTATAAAGATTTTTTCTCCTTGGGTTAAAGCGCAAAAAAAGCGCCTTTACATCTGAAAATCAGACATAAAAGCACTCTTTTACAGGAGATATATTATTTTTTTTCACGCACTATATATATAGGGCGATTTTTCACTTCAAGGTAAGTCTTTGCCAAATAGTCTCCCACTATACCCACAGAAAAAGTCTGTATTCCTCCCAGCAAAAGCATAATGCACACCATTGATGGCCAGCCTCCCACCGGGTCTCCATACATAATTGTCTTTGCCACGATAACTATTACCCCCACAAACGCACAAAGGCAGATAAAAAGACCCATTATGGTTACAATGGCAAGGGGTGTTGTTGAAAAGGCAATTATACCTTCAATAGAGTATAAAAACAGCTTCCAAAAGCTCCACTTGGTCTCCCCAGCCACACGCTCTACGTTCACGAAAGGCAGCCATTTTGTCTTAAATCCCACCCAGCCGAATATGCCCTTAGAAAACCTATTGTATTCACGAAGCGAGACTATGGCATCCACCATAGGTCTTTTCATAAGGCGAAAATCTCTTGCTCCGTCTACAATATCCGTCTGCGGAGAAATTTTATTTATTATTTTATAAAACATCTTTGCAAAAAAGCTGCGTATGGGAGGCTCACCGTCCCTTGTCACCCTTCTTGTGGCGACGCAGTCGTAATCTTCATTGTCCAAAATTTCTATCATCTGTGGCAAAAGGTTTGGTGGGTCTTGTAAATCGGCGTCCATTATTGCCACATAGTCCCCAGTAGCCTGCTCTAAACCTGCATACATAGCAGCTTCTTTTCCAAAATTTCGTGAGAAAGAAATATAATGAAATCTGTCATCTTCATCACTTAAAAGTTTCAGCACAGCCAACGTGTCATCTTTTGAGCCGTCATCAATAAATAAAAATTCAAAATCTACATTTGGTATGGTGTGTGCCACCGCTTTTATTTCTTTTGCAAAGTATGGCAGAGCTTCTTTTTCATTGTAACACGGTACAATTATTGTGATTTTTTTCATTATAATTCCCCTATTTATTATTTCATATATATATTATATACATAACTATAAGAAATTGCAATAAATATGCAGACTTTTAAAAACATTCCTGCTTGCAAACGGCATAACATAATTTAATTTAAAATGATTGGCAATCTTTATGTAAAAATTTAACAAAAAAGCCCACTGTTGGTTCAGTGGGCGAAGTGATTTATAAGTAATGCTGTTTTGCTTTACAAGAAAATATGAGATAAACTGTGGCTATTCCACCCTTGATGCCTTCATATCATCAAATCTTGTGTGTCCCCAGTATTTATGTTGCCATCTGAGGGAGGTAACACTCGTTCTTTCTACCTCTATGGGAAAATCTTGAATTGGTGCGTCGTAGCTTAAATGTCCACCTGTGGCATCTTTTGTGTACAAATCTATGGATAATATATACTTTCCCTCAGCTAAGTTTTTCACATCAAAGGTAAAGGTAAACTTTGCATTTTCCCCTTTTGACAGACTGCCAAGACACTGGCTTTCTGACATTCCTGCCGGTGTGCTGTCCACATAGTTTGCCATTAAGCGCAAATATAGGTTGTCCTTGTCTAAATTGGAAGTGCAGGAAATCGTAAATATCAATGGGGTTTCTGCACTGTATATCCCATTTGAATTACCCTCAAAATTTATAGAAGTAATCTTGATATTTTGACCGTGCTGGGGCGACGGTCTCTTGCAAGCGGTCAAATCAATATAGGGAATAAATTTATTTGTATTATTTTCAATATATACATTTATGGCGTCTTCTACCCCGCCATCAAAGATAATTTTTCCTTCTTTTAACACTATACATCTGGTGCAAAGCTGACGTATTGTTGCCATATTATGGCTTACATACAGGACAGTTTTGCCGTCGTATTCAGCTGCGTCCCCCATTTTACCAAGGCATTTATTTTGAAATTTTACATCGCCTACCGCAAGAACCTCGTCCATGATCATTATTTCACTGTCAAGGTGTGCAGCCACTGAAAACGCTAATTTTACATACATACCGCTGGAATATCTTTTTACAGGGGTATCGATAAAATCGCCGCACTCACTGAACTCTATAATCTGATCAATTTTAGAGTTTATTTCGGCTTTGGTCATACCTAAAATAGCGCCGTTCATAAAAATATTTTCTCTGCCTGTCAATTCTCCGCTAAAGCCCGTGCCCACTTCCAACATACTCGTCACCCTGCCTTTTAATTTAGCAGTGCCCTCGGTTGGAGCTGTTATCCTGGCCAAAATTTTAAGTAAGGTGCTTTTGCCGGCGCCGTTCATTCCTATGATACCCACTGCCTCGCCTTTTCTGATTTCAAGGTTGATGCCGTTGAGTGCCATAAAAGTTTGACCTACAAGGCGCTGATCCACATTTAGGGGTATATTTGGGTCTTCTTTCCCACGTTTTTTAGCCCACCAGGATTGTAAATCAGCAGTGAGGGTAGTGCCGCCGATTTGACCGATTTTATATTGCTTTTTTAAATTTTCTATTTTTATTACTACTTCACTCATAGTTTCCCCTTAAATTGTGTCAATAAAAGTTTTTTCAACCTTACTGAATAGCATAGCACCTATTGCTAAAATTATAAGTGTTACAAGCCAAGAAAAACCAAATGCGCCAAAGGTAAATGTGCCTGTACCAAGAAATATAAAACGAAACATTTCAACCGTGTTGGCGATTGGATTTAAAAGTATCAGCTTACCCAGCGTTCCGCTGATTTGTGACATTGGGTAGACAATCGGTGTGGCGTACATCCAAAGCTGAACAAAAAATCCCACAATCATAGCTAAGTCTCGATACTTTGTTGTCACACTGGAGATTATTATTCCAACGCCAAGCCCCAAACAGCCAAGCTGAAGGAGTATAAGAGGTAAAAGCCATAAGTACTGCATATTGGGGCTCACCGCCCCGTTCATAGCAAAATAAATCAGCATCAGAACAAATATGGAAAACTGTATAAAAAAATTCACCGTAGCGGACATCACCGAGGAAATCGGCATAATAAGACGGGGGAAATAAATCTTTCCCAAAAGTGCCGCATTGCTGGTAAAAGAGTTCGCCGTGTTGTTTATGCAAGAGGCAAAAAGCCCCCACAATACATTTCCACACATATAGAATAAAAAATTCGGTACCCCGTCGGTGGGTATCTTGGCAATAGTCCCAAAAACAACAGTGAACACAAGGCTTGTTATCAGAGGCGTAATCAGCATCCAAACAGGGCCTAAAATCGTTTGCTTATAAGTTATAGTAAAATTGCGCTTGGTGAACAAAAAAGCCAAGTCTCGATATTTCCATATCTCTTTGAGATTTATATCAAACCAACCCGACAACGGGCTGATTTCGGTAGTCCAGTTTTCTTCCATATTTTCTCCTAATTTAACCACTTTTTTAATTTGTACAGACATTAAATTTTATCCTTCTAATTATAACAAATTTCCTGCATTTCTTCAAGCCTTGAAGTGGTTCAGTTTGATATATTGGCGCTTTACGCCTTTGATATATAAAAATTCATCAAATTATCTGATATTTTTTCTATATCAAATTCTTTTAATCGTTCATAAAGCGCTATCTCTGATTTTTTGCCCCTCATTTTCAATATTTCTTTTACCCAAATTTCTCTGATTTTTTTTCCACTTATGGGTAAAAACTTTGTGTGTGAAGTGAGCTTTGCCTCTCTTGTGATATTTTGGCTGACTATACAGGGCACGCCTGCCGCCTGTGCTTCAATCAACGCAATGGGAAAGCCCTCATAAACAGATGGAAAAACAAACACGTCAAACATCTGCAAAATTTGCGACACATCGCTCCTTAGCCCCATAAAGATAACCTTGTCTTGTAAGTTTTTGCTATTTACTATCTGCTCAATATACTTTTTTTCCTTGCCGTCACCCACCAAGATTAACAGAGCATCTTCACATAAAGCCGACAATTGCGAAAACACTTCAATAATAAATTTATGGTTTTTTGATTGTGAAAATCTGCCTATATGTCCGATAATAAACTTATTTTCAATCTTATACTTTTTCCTTTGCTCTATATTTAAGCCCATATTATACTTGAATTTTGACAGGTCTATCCCGTTATTTACTAAAACCGCCTCATTAAGCTTGCCGGGGAAAAGCCACCTTGCTGAACTTTGGGAACAGGCAAAAAAATCGGTGGCATTCTTTTCTATTTTTGTTCCATAGAAATTCTTAACTGAATTGAAAATTATACCCCCATCATTTTTTGTGCTATGGGAGTGTGCAATTCTGCATTTAATATTATTATTTTTTGCCACTTCCATTATAAGCCCTGAAAATTTATCCATATGTGAATGAATAATCCTGTATTCCCTATGAGCCTTTATGATGTGGTCTATTGATTTTCGATATTCAAATGGCCCCACTTGGGTGATAAATGGTATTTTATATATCTTTCCTCCCAGCGATAAAATTTCATCACAAAATACACCGCTAAAGGATAAAATAAAGTCAAACTGAACTTTTTGTCTATCTATATTGCGATATATATTCATTATAAAATTTTCATAACCGCCCATACCCATACCTGCAACACAATGCAGCACTCGTATTGGCAATATTGTCTTGCCTGTTTGCGCCCCTTGAGTGGAGTTTACTTGATTATAATTCATTTAACACATACACTTTACAAGATATTTATCAGGAAATTATTTGTCTTTTAAACGAATTATAGGCAGATATAATTATAGTAAACACCCTAATTCACAGCTATGTCTTTGCAGCTGTCAATCAGGGTGTTTTGTTTTCTCAACCACGCTCAATTTAGTTACTTGTATTTGGCATCTTGGGCGGCAAAGTACGCCGTGGTTTCTTCGTGGGATTTTTGTACACGTTTTTCCAAGTCGGATTTGTAGATGTCACTGTGTAAAAAGTCCGTCAGATGGATTGTGCTGTTGTCCGGGTTTGGCATATCATCTACTCTTGGCTTTTGAAGCACAAAGCTAATGGAATAAAACGGCACATTGTTTTCGTCCAAGATTTTTGTGATGTCTATCAAAATCTCAGCAGCACGTTTCACAGACACAGTTTCGTCATGAGCATAAAAGGTAATATCTCCATATTTTGCGCCCAGCTCCCTCACGTCATATAGCTTATCAAGCACCAAGGTTTCGGCATCAAGTCCAAAATTCTTATAAATACTGTCCTGCTCCGCACTGTACTTTTCTCTGATACTGCCAAAGGAAATGTCGCTGTCATAGGGGAAATCCGCTCCGTCAAACACGGCTTCTGATATCTTTCGGTATTCATTATCTACCCTGTCCCATGTATTTCTTTTGCTTGTAACCATATCCTCATAGCTGTCCCAGCACAATTTTCCAAGGCTTGTGATTGCTACGGAAAAATATGTGTCTACGCTGGAGGGAGAGCTTATTTTTGCATAATATCCCCCATCTTTGAAATTATAATATACCTTTTCAACCAGATAATCCGTATTTGCATATTGCTGATTGATGTATTTTTCGGCGGTATTTTTGGCAAGCATTTTTGATACGGGGTTACCCACAAAGGCATTGCCGACAAACAGAATACCCACGATTAAAGCAAATCCCACAACAATGGAGAGAGTTTTAAATATTTTCTTCATAAATATGTTCCTTTCTAAATCCGAAACAGAGTAGGCAGGCAATCACAATACCCAAAGCAAAGAGCCCTGCGTAAATGAATGCCCACAAAATCGGAGGTACAAATGCCTGGACAAAATCGCCTTTATAAACGTTGGCAAAGGTGTAGGGCAGCCATCTGAGGTAGGTGCAGACGAAAACAAAAGCCAAAGCATACAGCGACTTCCATTTTAAAGCGCAGTAGCTGATTCCCCCGATGAGGGGCATGATGATGATATTGTAAAACATCAGGTAGCCGTCTGCGATTGCAATGCCAAAGGCGGCGCCTATGACCATCAGTGCGATGGAC
>JAVVVT010000014.1:0-21605 GCA_036652515.1 Oscillospiraceae bacterium | reverse complement strand
CACCGCGCGTCGCCCCCTTTTTTTCTCGTATTTTGTACTGTTCATCATAGACTATTCCGGGTGGGCAGTCAATGTATGAATCGTAAACAGTTTGTGAATAGTCTTGCGCGCCCCGCCAAAAAAAGATATAATAGCAAAAAATAAAGAGGGGAAGCTTGCGTTTCTGAAACGCTTTAAACAAAAATGGCAGGAGCAAAAGGGTCATAATCCCCATAGCTGCGCCAACGTGTCCCGAGGGAAAACTTGAGCCCTCCGAGAAAAAAACAGGGCGGAACCAGTCGGCAAAGGCGAAATTTCCCCCCGTGATAATGTCCTCATAACGGTCTCTGCCACAGATTTTTTTGACGGCAAAGATAAGGGCGGTCTCGCCCATAAGGTAGAATAAGGCAAAACTGCACAGGCTTTGGATTTTGCGCAGGCTTGACTTTTTAAGCTTTCGCAAGAAGATAAACAAAAAGGCGGACAGGAGCCCCGAGAATATTCCGCACAGGTAGGGGTTGATTTTGCCTATAAAATTGCGCTGTAAAAGGTGCTTGGCGCCCACATAGCCGAAAAGCCCCAGGGAGCAGAGCATAATCATCAGCCCAAAGATAAAAAGGTAGGCTTTGTTTTGGTTGCGTATCATAAGACAGCCCCCGAAAAATGGCACAAACAGGTAGATTGGCAGATAGGCGAATGCCTCAAATAAAATGCCAAAGGCGTTTGTGGGGGAATACAGGGTGTCTGTGATGAGATAGTCGAATTTTGCTCCCACTCCCATAGCTATAACACATAGGATAATGACGGTGAGGTAGCCGAACTTGTAGCTTTTGTTTATCATAGAAATCTCCTTAGATTTTATAGTACAATATTACCTCTTAAAGCCCGTTAAGTCAAATATTATGACCGAAAACTTATAATAAATACAGCCGTGGGAGACTTTTTATTCGTCCGCCACGGCTGCACCTATTGAAAAAAGCTTTATTATTTTGTAAGTGGGGAGGATATCCGCCTTTGATTTTGTAAGTGGGGAGATACCCGCCTTTGATTTTGTAAGTGGGGAGATACCCGCCTTTTATTTTGCCAATCGGGTGATATCGCCCTTGATTTTGCCAAAGCCTATATATACTTATTATATATTATATATACTATATAATACTGTATTTTCAATGAAAATTCAAGGCTTATCTTGCGAAAATCTGCCTGCCGTTTAGGTAGGTTGCCACCGCTTTTACGTCCTTTATTTCATCGGAGGGGATTGTGAATATATCCCTGTCCAAAACCGTGAAATCGGCGTAATATCCGCTCTTAATTCTGCCCTTTACGCCCTCTTCAAAGCTTGAGTAGGCACTGCCGCTTGTGTACTGGTCCACGGCGTCAAAGATATCCACCGCCTGCTGGGGGAGGTACTCTTTTGCCCCGTCAAGGCGCTTTCTTGTGACGGCGCAGTAAAGATTTTCAAATGGGTTTAAATTTTCCACAGGGGAGTCGGTGCCATAACTTGTGTGTATTCCTTTGCGCAGCATATCCCCAAAAGCGTAGCTGGTGGAGGCTAATTTTTCACCCACACGCTGGGCGACCACGTTCATATCGTAGTGGATAAAAATCGGCTGGACGTAGGCTAAAACATCGTTTTCCAAAAAGCGGTCAACCAAAGCCTCGTCTGTGATTTGACAGTGGACTATTCCGTGGCGGTTAGTGTTGTTTTTGCCCTTAATCACCTTGGCATAAGCGTTCAAAACCATCTCAATAGCGGCGTCGCCGATACAGTGGACAGCCACCTGACAGCCGTTTTCGTCGGCGGTTTTCACCATTTTATCAAAGTGCTCCACACTCATTGTGGAAATTCCCCTTGTGGTGGGATCGTCTGCATAAGCTTCACGCATATAGGCGGTTCTGGCACCTAATGAGCCGTCCACGAACATCTTCAGCGGTCCGTATTTGAACATAGCATCGCCGTTTTTGGTGCCACAGCCGGCATCGATAAACTCTTTGTAGATGACAGGGTCGCTGAAATTTGACTGATGATAGGTGCGGATTGCGTTTTTATCTGTGGCGTAAAGAATTTTGAAAGCCTCATTGAAATTTCTCCAGTTATCCTGGCGTATATCGCAGGTCTGCACGCTGGTGACACCGCAGGAGGCGGCGTATTCCATAGCTAAAGACAGGTCTTTAGCCATTTTTTCAGGAGTGTCCTTTGGCACAATTGAGATGAGCTGTGCCTGAGCATTTTCAGAGAAAAGCCCGTTTGGCTCGCCGTTTTCGTCCTTGTAAATCTCTCCGCCCTCGTTTGGAAGAGTGTTTCTGTCGATTTTTGCCACCTGTAAAGCCTTGCTGTTGCCAACGCACATATGTCCGCAGGCACGGGTGTAAATCACAGGGAAATCGGTGGTTATTTTATCTAAATCATAACGGGTGGGAAGGCGATTTTCATCGGTGAAGTAGTCTTGGTTCCAGCCTCTACCCACCAAAACGTCCCCCTCTGTCATAGGGTGTAAGCGTAAAAATTCTCTGCCTTTTTCAAGGATTTCAGCCATTGAGGTGACCCCGTGGAGCACCACGCAGGCGAGTGCCACGCCCACACTCAAGATGTGCAGGTGGGAGTCATTAAAGCCGGGAAGGACGGTTTTTCCCTGTAAGTCCACCCTTTGGCAGTCTCCTGTAAGCTGATTTTCCACATCATGTAAATCGCCAACAGCCTTGATAATTCCGTCAGTGACCAGCATTGCAGGGGCAAAATTGTCTCGCTCTAAATAAATCTTTCCGTTAAAATAAATAGTGTTCATAATTCCTCCATAAAAAATTGTTTGGTATTCCCTCAGGCGCAAAACCAATAAAAAAAAGGCTCTGCGGCTATGCAGAACCTTTAAATCTTACAATTTATGGTTTCTGATAGCTCCTCTGTAAAAACAGGAGTGCACAGGGTGTTATCCCTTGCCCCACACCTCACATATGTCTATGTGAAATATTCGGCGGTCTTGCCTTTCAAACTGTGTCATAGGATACCTCCTACACAGCCTACTTATCGCAACCGCGCCTCTATCGATATCGTTTTTATACGATGATTTAGTTATACACTTTATTCTTTGAAATGTCAACCCCTATTTTTTCAAAGGCAAAACCGCCTCTATATTTGAGGCGGCTTTGAATTGATGATTTGTATTTATAGTTCTAAGCTTTAGAAGATAGAATACCATTTGTAAGCTTTGATGTGGTAAAAATCTTACCCACCTATTTTGCGTTTGCGTAGGCGTTTCTCAATGCCATCTGTATATTTGTTGTGCTGATTGTCACGCTGGCTTTCACGTCCTCTTGCCAAGTGCCACCTGACACGTTTGGCACAGAAACTCCGTTTGTATGGCTGGCATTTCCCTCGCCCACGCCGTTGTTTGGCACGTTGGGTATGCCACCGTCATTCATGGCTCCCGAGCTAATCATCGTCCCCGAGTTAATCATCGCCCCCGAGTTTACCATTGAGGAGCCACCCGAGTTTGCCACCGAGCCCGAATTTATCATAGAAGAACCCCCCGAATTTGCCGGTGAAGGGCTCTTTGCCTTTGAGTACATTCTGCTGCCGATATTTCCCACTATGGCATTTACGTCCTTGCCTACCAAATATTTTTCCAAGGCGTCAATCTGCTCATACCACTCTTTTCCGATACCGCTGGCGCCCCTCATTCCATAGCCGTCCCCCAAATCTTTTTTGGAGCGAACCTCCCCGGGGGTAAAATCCGCAAGCTGCCCCGTTCCGCTGAAATTCAAGACGGTTTCCACCTCGTCGATATACGCCTTTTTGATTATACCCTCCTTGTCAAAAACCGCCGTGACAAAGGTGGTGCTCACCTTGCCCTTGCCGTTTTTTCCACCTGTGTAACCATAGGAGTCCATAGTGGTGGTATAACTTCCCACCCCAACTTTATAGCCTATCGCCGACATATCCGTGGCGGGTTTTCGCCCACAGCCTGCCATGGAAAACGCCACAGCCGCCGCCAATGTAAACGCAAATAATTTTTTCATATTAGCTCCTTTTATATCATTTCGGTCTGCTCTTGAAGATAATATTATCAATTTTTTTAATTTTATACCTTTTGACAAAAGAGTTATTGCACATTTATTCCAAACAATGTATAATTAAGTCAAGTTAAACCGACACAACAGGAGGATTATTATGAAGTACGTTAAATTAGGCAAAACAGGCTTGATGGTTTCGGCGATATCCTTTGGAGGTATTCCAATCCAGAGAAGCGACGCAAAAAACACTATGGAAATCGTTGACAAGATGGAAGAACTGGGCATAAACTACATCGACACCGCCCGTGGTTACACCGTCTCCGAGGGATTTTTGGGAGAGGCTTTATTGGGCAGAAGAGACAAGTTTATCTTGGCGACAAAGAGTATGGCTCGTGATTATGACGCTATGAAAAAAGATATCGACATCAGCCTTGCCAACTTGAAAACAAGCTACATAGACATCTACCAGCTCCACAACATCAAACCCTCAGACTTTGAGCTGGTTTTTGGACCTAACGGTGCTTACAAGGCACTGAAAGAGGCTATGGACGAGGGCAAAATCGGCTATATCGGCGCCACAGCTCACGGCATAGAGGGGCTTGAAAAGTTGGTCACAGAGCACAGCGACGAGATGGCGACACTTATGTTCCCATACAACATTGTGGAAATTCATGGCACAAACGTGCTGAAAGCCGCAAGGGCAAAGGGGATAGGCACTATTGCTATGAAGCCTTTGGCTGGTGGCAATTTAGACGATTATGAATTGGCGTTAAAATTCATCGCCGACAGCGAGACCTGCGACATCTCAATCCCGGGTATGGGCAGCGTGGAAGAGGTCATTAAAAACGCAGAGGTCTGCGACAATCTATCACCCCTCACCGAGAATGACTGGATTGAAATTCAGAGACTTCGCTTAGAATTAGGCAACAAATTCTGCCGTAGATGCGGATACTGCGCCCCTTGCACAGTGGGTATTGATATCCCATCAAACTTTTTGTTTGTAAACTACCTGCGCAAGTACGGGCTGGCTCAGTGGGCTAGCGAGCGCTATGCCTCACTGAAAATCAATGCAGCAGATTGTATCGGCTGTGGCGAGTGCGAAAAACGCTGTCCTTACGAGCTGCCTATCCGTGATATGTTAAAAGCCGTGGTGAAAGACTTTGCAGATTTTGACGCTTCACAGAAGAAGTAGCCTATATATAATATATAAATTATTATATATATAATTCAATATGCAATTTTTTGTGATAAATGCCTCTGTGGCGCTTTAATAGCCCATAGGGGCATTGTCTTGTGTAAAAAGTTAAAAATACCACTTTTCAAACATATATAATTGAGTTTTTACACAAAGATGAGAAATATTTTCATAAACAGTTGACAGAAGCGGTAAGTGATGATAATATGAAAACATACCTCACAATAATCTTGAGGTAGAGGTTGCGTTTTCCAATAGTAACTGTGTGTAGGCCGAAAGCCGTTAAATCACAGCCAAAGGGGCCGACGCCGAAATCTGAAAGCCAAATTTCAGGTTGGGGCTGCATTGAACAAGTGCAGAACTGTCAACGGAAAAATACCGATTTCCGTTGGAGAGCTATCAAAGGTAGTTGTATTAGAGGTGTATTCTCTTGAAAATTATGTTTTCAGTCGATGCATTTTTTAGTGCATCGACTTTTGCATTTTTAAAGGAGAAAAAATGGAACAGACAAAGGAAAGAACAGGCGTTATAGGCGCTAATCCCCCCGAAGTTTCGGCAAGTGCAGTGATGATGAATACAGAGCAGGCAGGCGCTCTATGTGCCGATACCGTAATGGAAAAATCAGACCCAGCAGGCGCTCTATGTGCCGATACCCCACTTGAAAAAAAGAATAACTTTCTCCAAAACTTAAAAATCCCCAACTCCTACGTCATAATTTTTATTATGATTGTCATTGCGGCGCTCCTCACCCACATCATACCCTCGGGAGAGTTTGACCGCATAGAAAACGAGCTGGGCAGGCAGGTGGTGGTCAACGGGTCATACCACAGTGTAGAGGGCTCACCCGTAGGCATTTTCGGGATTTTTTCCGCCATAGTGGCAGGGTTTACCCAGTCGGCGGACATAATATTTTTCATAGTTTTCGCCTATGGTTTTGTCTACACCCTTATGAAAAACGGCACCTTTGATGCCATGATGGGCAGCGTTATGCGGAAGTTTCAAAACAACACGCTCCTATTATTTTTCGTGGTAATGGTGATTTTCGGCATACTGGGCTCCACAATGGGTATGAGCGAAGAAACCTATGGAATGTTCCCGATTTTTATCGGGCTCGCCATCGCCTTGGGCTACGATGCCATAGTGGGGGGCGCAATCGTCACCATAGCCGTCTCCACAGGATTTGCCTCCGCCACCTTGAACCCATTTACCGTGGGTGTGGCACAGGGAATAGCCGAAGTTGAGCCGTACAGCGGCACAGGTTTTAGGGTGATTTGCCTGATCGTTTTTATGAGCATATCCATAAGTTACATATTTGCTTACGCAATTAAAATAAAAAAAGACCCTACAAAGAGCCTTTTGTATGGGGAAAAACTCACATACGTCACCTCGGGGCTCACCAAAGAAGAGCTGATGAATATTGAAATGACCACTCGCCACAAGCTCTGCGCAGGGGTTTTTGTAGGGGTAATCGTGCTGCTTGTCTATGGCACAACCGTGAAAAGCTGGTATATTCCCCAGATTGCCACCCTGTTTTTAATGGGAATGATTGTTGCCGGAATTATCGGGGGAGACAGCGCAAACCAAATAGCCGAAACCTTTGTGGAGGCGGCAAGAGGAATGATGTTCGGGGCGCTTATGGTGGGAATGTCAAGGGCGATTTTGGTGGTTTTACAGCAGGGAATAATCATCGACAGCGTGGTCTATGGCTTGTCCCGTGCCTTAGAGGGAACCTCGGGGGCAGTGTCGGGAATACTTATGGTCTTGGTGCAGAATTTGCTGAACTTTTTTATCCCCTCGGGCTCGGGGCAGGCGGCGGTTTCAATGCCGATTATGGCTCCCTTGGCAGACCTTGTGGGGATAACAAGGCAGACAGCGGTGTTAGCTTTCCAGTTTGGGGACGGCTATTCCAATATGTTCTGGCCTACCTCGGTATGTATGATTTGCGGACTTATGGGTATCCCCGTGAACAAATGGTATAAGTTTGTCACGCCGCTTTTTGGCATAATGTTAGTGGCACAGGTGGTGCTTATGACTATCGCCGTGGCGATTGGATATCATTGATAGAGAATATTTATTGATAAAATATGGGTATATATACGAAAGGAAATAAAATGGATATAGAAGAATTAAAGCTTTTAGCCGCCCGATTAGAGGAAGAAGGCAAAGAAGATTTTGAAAAGGTAAACCAGACAATTTACGATTTTGCAGAGCTGGGAAATCAAGAATTTAAGTCCACCGCCTACCTGTCTCAAAAACTTAGGGAGATTGGCTTTTCTGTGAGTGAAGCTTACTGCGGCATACCCACGGCAATCCGTGGGGAGTATGGCAGCGGAAAACCGAAAATTGCTTTTTTGGCGGAATACGATGCCTTACCCGGTTATGGACCGGATAAAAACCAAAACGGACACGCCTGCGGACACAACTGGATAAGCGCAAACTGCTATGGCGCCTGTGCCGTTTTAGCAAAATTAAAGGAGCATTTTCAAGGGACAATCGTCTTTATGGGCGCACCTGCGGAGGAGACCACGGGGGGCAAGGTGGATTTAGTCAAGGCTGGGGCGTTTGATGATATTGACCTGGCTATGCAAATTCACATCACAGGGGGAGATGAAACCCAGCTGGGAAACACCACCCTCGCCATCGACTCCGTTGAGTTCACTTTTCAAGGGGTGGCGGCTCACGCAGCGGCGTTCCCGGAGCGTGGGGTCAACGCATTAGACGGAGCTTACCTCACTTTTAATGGGATAAATGCCCTTCGCCAGCACATAACAGACGACGCCAGAGTTCACGGAATAATCTGTCAAGGGGGAGTTGCGGCGAATATCACCCCAAATATCGCCGTGGCACAGTTCTATGTTCGTGCCGCCAAGAGGGAGTATTTAGACACCCTCACCCAAAAAGTTATCAACTGCGCAAAGGGGGCAGAGCTGATGACAGGGGCAAAATTGTCACTGCGATATTTTGAAAATTCCTTTGATAATCATATCCAAAACCCTGTTTTAAAGGATATTATGGAGGAGAGCTTGTATGAGGCTGGGGAGGCGAGAAAATTTGTCTCCACCCAGATTTTGCCTCCAAATGGCAGCAGCGATTTAGGCAATGTGTCCCACGTTTGCCCCACGGTGTATGTGAGTATGGCAGCCCATAACGGGGATAATTCCAACTGCCACGAGGAAAAATTCTTGCCCTATTGCACAGGAGAAGTGGGCTTTGCCTGTCTGCACAAGGCAATAAAAGCCCAAGTTTTCACCGCCCTCACCGTCTTTACAAACCCCGAAATCCAGAAGAAATTAAGGTAGGGGGTGGATGGGGAGAACGCAACCCACGGAGATTAAGGTAGGGTAGGGGGCAAGGAAAACGTCCCTAACCGTAATTCCCTCACCCACGGAGATTAAAATAGGGGTGTAAAGATAGGAAAATCTCAACACCCCCTCCCCTTGAGCACCTCCCACCACAAAACTGCACCTAATATTTATACACTTAAATTTAGGCGGAGGCATAATTTTATAAGCAAAATAAACAGGTGATAGATATAAATCTATCACCTGTTTTTATGGATATATTTTGCTTATAAAAAAGCCACGCACTGTTTATGTATTTGGATATTTGCCGCTACTTCAACTGCCTTATTGCCATAGGATTATAAATCCCTGACGGGGCAATAAAATCAGCTCTAATTTTTATAAAGATAGGGTAAAATTAGACTATGGAAAATGCCTTTTTATATATACTCAAAAGCGAGACATAAGAAGCTCCATCGGTATCAGGTGTGCCTGTGCCCGTTGGAACGCTAATCACCAAATAAGCCACATTGTTGTATACAACCACCTGACCGGCAACATAAGTTGTGGCAGCTGCACCATCAAAAGTAACGATTGCGCCGTCCTTGCCCGGCTCGCCTTTTTCACCTGTCAGACCCCGAAAACCCGGTTGCCACGTTGCTACCCACCACAAACACCACGGTGCATAGTATGGCAATCATTTTTTCTTTCATCTTTTCTCCTCAATGAGCAATTGCATTAAGTTGCAATTTTGCTCTGCTATTTCTAACAGGTTACCATTTTAATGTATATCCGTCAATAGAAATTGTGCAAAATCTATGAATTTGTGCCATTATATAATATTATAAATTATTTTTACCTATTTTTAGCCACAGAAGCGTCCAGATGTTCCTGCAAAAGCTCACCGCAAATCAGCACTACGTCGGCGCAGCGTCTTTCTTCGTTTTTGTATTTCGGGCTTAAAACCCCACACATTGTGCCACCTAATTTTGCCTCAAAATCCTTTAAAAATCCCTTGCACTCCTCCATAAATTCGGGGGTGTTTCCCCTTTCATCAGTGAGGTAAAACCTGCCCATAACCGACAGCGCACCGGCAAGCGCACCGCAGATATGTCCGCTCCCGATTCCCCCTGCAAAGGCGCTCACTAACTTTGCGTCCTGCCTTGTGAGTGATAATTTATACACATCGTTGGCGGCTAAAAAAATCGACTGGGCACAGCTCAATTTTTCGTTTAAATAATAATTTTCGGCAATTTGTCCTAACATAATAAATCTCCTTAATAAATTTTCTTGTGATAAACCTTGAATTTATCAAATAAGTGATGAAACAAAAATACATATATAATAAGCCTATAAATTCAAGCTAAAAAAGATATTTTTCCATTATATCCACATCAAAATATTCATCGCCAACGTGGAGGTACCCTCTGTGGACACCCACCTTTTCAAAGCCCATTTTGCCATAGAGAGCCTTTGCCCCATAGTTGTCGCTGCGCACATCTAATTGCACTACCCGTATGTCTCCACGGAGTTTTAAATAGTGGATAAGGTAGTCCATCATAGCGCTTCCCACCCCGATATTCCACTTTTGGCGGCTTACCACTACCCCACAGCCCGACAGGTGGTCAAGGCGCCTTTTTGTGTAGAAAGAGGCGCTTATACTGGAGACTATCTCCCCGTTAATCTTCCCGATAAAAATCTGTACTGTGCCACCATTGTCCATATTTTTAATCAGATTGATTTCATCGTCCAAATTCACACGGAACTCATTTTTGCCGAAAGTCATATTGTCGCTCTCGCCGCCAATCCTGTTTTGAAAGAGCAAAATCTCAGGCGCATCAGCTAACATTAAGCGCTCAATTGTCAAGGTTTCCTTATTTTTAAGCAGATATTCTTTCATAAATACTCCTTTTTGGTAGTTTGCCTGCCCATTACATTTTTATAATTTTACCACAAAAACCTTATAAAAACAAGCGCCGCACACACCTTTAAAGGCATATGCGGCGTTATTTATATGTCCAAAAATGCAAGCATTACCACGCCTAAAAGCACCATTCCAATGACTAAATATTGCTTTTTCGCCAGCTTTTCTTTAAGGAAAAGGTGGGACCACAAAACTGAGAATATGGTGTAGGAGCCGATGGCTGGGGCGGCGATTATGGCGTTGCCAGACAGGGCGAAAACGTAGGTGAACTGCCCCACGGTCTCAAAACACGCCGCCATAAGTTTTTGCTTGTCACGCTCTAAGGTGAGCTTTTCTTTTTTGATGCCTAAGACGTAAACGGCGGCTAAAATACCCACAATCATAAAGGTGAACTCGTAAGAAATGTTGCAGATTGTCTCCACATTCCCCTCGTTTACCCCCACATAAAACCAGCTTGGCAGGGCAAAATCGAAGTACATTCCGTCCAAAAACGTGCCCATTGCGTCGATTACAAGGTATAAAACCGGAAAAAGAATGGCAAATAAGCCCCTCTCGTATTTGATATCGGTTTTTATCCCCCTTGCGGCACGCTCTTTGTCTCCGTCACGCTTTTCAAAAACTGCCAGCAAAATTATTCCCGTTGAGATGAGTGCAACCGCCGCCAAAGCCAGTGGAGGCATTGTGTCACCTAAGAAAATAAAGCACATTACCGCCACCAAAGCCCCCGAAGAGTTGCAAATTGGGGAGGAAATCGACAGCTCGATGTACCTCAAACCCATATAACCGAAGAGCATTGAGATGATGTACATAGCGGAAACCGGCATATAGGCGATGAAATTGTACAGCTCATAGTGTACGCCACCTACGGTCACTTGGTAAATGGCATGGAGACCCATAACAAATCCCACAGCCATAAGCATTTTCCAGTGACTGTTTTTGTCGTCGGGGCGAGAGCCCATTTTTGAGAACAAATCAGAGCCCGACCAGGCTAAGATAGTGCAGATTGTAAATAAAAACCACATATATTATTGACCTTTTTCATAAATTGCCATAAATATAGTATTTAATGGCGGTTATCAGTATATAACAAGGTGGGAGAATATGCAAGATTTATCTTTATAAATTGATAATTTATGTTTATTAGCACATATTTTTCACAGGTGGGAAATAACTTTTTGTATATAGAGTGAGGACAAAATAGAGGTTGGGGCTTTGGCTTGGGGGATAGCGACACCGGAGAGAGAAATCGCTTTTTCTGTGGCGGAGAAAATAGAAGTGGGAGGGGGGAGATGGAGCGGTGGGGGAGGGGCGGATTTGTTTTTTTGTGGATTGGGTTAAATTAAATCAAGTTTTGGGCTATCAGGTCCTGCCAAGTGTTGTACAGCTTGTTCCAGGTGGCTGGGCCCACCACTCCGTCGGGAGATAATAAAAATCGACTTTGAAAAGCGATGACCGATTTCTGGGTGGCGGTGCCAAAACGGCCGTCCACACTCACCTGTGGCACGGCTGGGTAAACCTGCGCCACCCCATTTAGCCATTGCTGGATTTTTGTTACATTTGCCCCGTAGGAACCTATCCGCAAAGGCGAGCCGGGGTAGCTGTCATTTTGAGGTGGAGTTTGGGGAGGAATGGTGACCCCGTTCTTTATACTAAGGAAAATTTCAAACATTTTGTTCCAAGTTAAAGCTCCCACTTTGCCGTCGGGGGCGAGGTTGAAGAACCGCTGAAAGTTTTTCACCTGAGTTTCCAGCCCTGCGCCGAACACCCCGTCTAGCTTCACACTGTCGATACTGTCCACATAAACGGCGGTTTGGTTAATATAATACTGGACAATCATCACATTTACCCCTCGGTCGCCACGTTTTACCACATATCCGGGGTATGAACCGTTCTTGATTGCCTCCCCCTCGCTGGTGAGCTCCGCCAGTTTTTTCACCGCCACATAGATGTAACTTATCTTGTACCAGGTGGTTTTTCCCACGATGCCGTCTTGGGAAAGATTGAAGATTTTCTGAAAAGCTTTCACGGAGTTCTCCATTGCATCACCGAAAATTCCGTCCACATTCAGCTTTTTTATAGATGGATAATTGTCTCCTATTCTATTGAGCTGCGCCTGAATAACCTGCACATTCTGCCCCGAAGAGCCCTTTTTTAAGGGCGTTCCCGGGTAGGACATAGGTATGGAAGCGATGTTGTTGCTCTCGTTCACCTGTATGTCGGCGCCGTAATAATCCTTTAAAATTTGCAAAGAATTTGACCCAGCCACCGCCTTATTGTAGGCTCCCCACTGGCTTAAACCATTGCATTTGACGGTTTTTCCGTCGCAATATTCGGTAAAATACGGCTCTTTATTGTAAGTTTTTGTCACATAATTGTTGAAAACTTCCTCCACAACCCTGTCCGTAGTGGCAAAAGTTGAGCGGTTGTGAATGTATTTTTGGTCATAAGAAGTGCTGTTTGTGATGTCAAAATTATAGCCCTTGCTCTTGTACCACTCGGTGTAAATTCGATTTAAAACAAAGGTAACTTGGCATAAAATATTGGCTTTTAGGGCTTCGTAAGGCCAGGTGGGGTAAATTTCACTGGCGGCGACGCTCTTTAAATAGGTCAAAAAAGGCACTTGGACGTTCTGCGCCGAGGCGGAGGGCTTGCCTAAATGCACCGTCACATAGGTGGGAATAACCACCGTTTGCAAGACGTAATTGCTGGTTCCCTCCTGCAAATTTGGCTGCACGTCGAAGAGTTTTTCCGGCTCGCCTTGGTTGTGCTGCATCTCAAAACTGTTGCCGAAATCCGTGGGCCGTGGGAGTAAATCCATATATTGTAGGGCGGTTTCTTCCGCAAAAATTTGAACACCCACCACCTCGCCTAAAATAAATCCCTCTTTTTCTATGGATAAATTGTAGTTTTTGTAGGGCATAAGCACCTCATCGGGGTTTAAAGAGTACTCTTTTGGCACGGTGTCCAGCTGGATTACGCCGCTCTGACCCTGGGCATCGGTGAGGGAAGCTTTGCTTTCCAACTCTTTCATTGTGTCCGAGTCCACCACGGTTATTTTTGCGTCCTTCAGGGGCAGTGAGCCCTGCGTTGTGACCATTATTTTCAGATAACCCGTAGGCATATTATTCTCCTTTTGTAAATTGCGGCTGAAATTCCCTGTTTTCCCTGCCGCTTGAGGTGAGAGGGAGGCATATTCGCCTACATTATTTTATTCAAAAGAAAAATATTCGTGTAAATAGGGGCGAGGGGAATTGTGGAGGAAAAGAGGTGAAATTGTGGAGGGGGTGAGATGAAGTGAGGGGAGGGGAGAATATTTTATTGCAAAAAAATAAGGCATAGAGCCTTTAAATAATGGTTTATAGGAGAAGAAAATTGCTACCCTATCGTTAAAACTAATTTCTCCCTTTGCTCTTAGCTCACAAAAAACCCAAGCTGTGGCAAAGTGTTTGTGAAGTTGAGGTTTACTTGTCTCTTGCCCTGTCTCACGGGAAAATCTATACAGTGGCGTTAAAACTAATCCTCTCCCTTGTCTTTTGCTCTAACACACCTAAATCAAGCTGTGGCAAAGTGTCTGTGAATTTGAGGTTTACTTGTCTCTTGTCCCTATCTCACGGAAAAACCTATGTAGCGACATTAAAGCTAATCCTCCCCCTTGTCCTTTGCTCTCAATTCACGGAAAAATCTCTGCAAAACCTCGCTGCACTCCTCCTCCATAACACCCATAATCACGTCGGGACGATGGTTCAAGGGCAGGGTGGTGAGCTGGCATAAACCGCCCATTCCCCCGGCTTTAAAATCTATGGAGGCGAAAACCACCCGTTTTATTCGGCTGTTTATAATCGCACCTGTACACATAATACAGGGCTCCAAGGTGACATAAAGGGTGCAATCCTTTAGTCTCCACGAGCCCAGCGCTTTGCAAGCGGCGTCGATGGCGACGATTTCTGCGTGGCATAAAGCGTTGTTTTGGGTCTCACGGCAGTTATATCCTTGGGCAATAACAGTATCTTTGTACACGATTACTGCGCCCACAGGCACTTCGCCTAAGGCGTATGCCTTTTCGGCAAGGCTGAGAGCCTGAGCCATAAAATCCCTGTGCGCCATAATGCCTCCTAAATTTATCGATAATTATTTTTAAAAAATAGACCTGTAAAATCTTGGGTGGTGGATTTTTACCCACAGTGAAAAAGTAAGATTGCATATTTGAGGGGAGATTCCTCGCCTCGCCTCGCACCCACTACTTCGCCCCAAAGATAAGGTACAGCTGTTCCACTATCCCAAAAACACAGGCAAAGGCGGCGACGAGCGCCACCGGACTTTTGAAAAAGGTGAGTATTTTATGATTATATCGGCTGTTATTTTGTAGCATTTTGGACAGAAAAATACCGTTTTTGTGCAGATATACCCTTCCACCCAGACCGCAGCACAAAATCAGAACATTCACAAAAGCGGCAAACGCCAGGGTGGTCACTCCGCCGATGGAGCGGGTGAAATACATCATCAAAAACGAGTAGGCGTTGTTTACAAAATGCAGGGCGATACAGGTGCGCAGGCTGCCGGTTTTCAGGCTGATACAGCCAAGGAGCACCGCCGCCACGAATATTGGCAGGAAACTTTGAACATTTGTGTGCATAAATGTGAAGAAAATAGCGGATAAAATTATGGCAAACATACTCCCATAATCGCTGAACATATTCAAAACGTATCCACGCATAAAAATTTCTTCGCAAAAAGCCGGAAGGATTGCCACGAAGATAAAATATAAAATAAAGTTGAGGTTGCCATTTATTGGGAGCAGGTTTTCAGGGGGGAAAACCACCCCGATTTTTTCTAACAGGGTAAATAAAATTTGATTTATAACCGAAAAACCGGTGATGAAAAGCATACCGTAAGCCACCATTGCCGCCGAGGTCGCCGTTTTAACCTTGCGGAACAAAAACGGGCGGAAATCACACATTTTTTCAATTATCACCACTGGGACTGCGCAGGACAAAACAAGGCTGACCATACACAAAATCAGCCAGATATTAAAATTTTTATCAAGACCCAAATTTTTGAACAAAAGCTGGGTATAGGTTCTTGTGCAAAGAAAACCTATTAGAGCCACACCCAACACGTTGTAGCGGTATCTTAAAGATTGTTTTTTCATTTTACACTCATTTTCTGCTTATTATTACATATTTTAACATAATAAAACATAATAGACAAGATATTAATCACAATTACAGTTGCTTTTATAGGGAAAAACCGTTACAATTTATATATAATAAGTATATATAGGAGAAAATTATGGATATCAAAACTGTGATGAAAAAACTCCCCAGAGAGAGGCTCGCCTGTCTGCCAACGCCTTTGGGTAGGCTCTGCGCCACGGAAAAATCCCTTGACAGCCCTGTAAAATTATACATAAAGCGTGACGATTTGACAGGGGTGGGCAGCGGTGGAAACAAGGTGAGGAGCCTTGAATACATCTTAGGCGAGGCGAAGGCGGCAGGGTGCGACACGGTGGTCGCCTCAGGTGGAGACCAGAGCAACCTGTGCTCCTTGGCGGCTGCTTGCTGTGCAAAAGCAGGGCTAAAGTGCCAATTGGTACACAATAGCGAAAAACCTTTGCACAAAATAGGCAATCAACTCTTAAATCAACTTTTGGAAACTGACACCATTTATATGGGTAAAACCGACAGCTCTCAGCGGGAAAAATATGTGCATATTGTTATGCAGGCGCTGAAAGACAGGGGGGATAAACCCTATCTTATCCGCAACGGGGCGACCACGGGAGCCGGCGCATTGGGCTATGTGAACGCTGTTTTTGAGCTTGAGAGCCAGTGTAAAGAGCAGAAACTTCAGATAAAACACATCTTCGCCCCGGGGGGCAACGGCGGAATTGCCACAGGTCTGATTTACGGCAACGCACTTTTGGGCTTCCCCTACAAGGTGCATATAATCAGCGTGGAAGACGACAAGCCCACCCTGATTGAGCATATTGAAAACACCATAAAAGAGGTGTGCGAAATGACAAAACTGCCCTTTGACTTCAAGGTGGAAGAGGCGGCGGACATAGTGGAAGAATACCGTGGCGAGGGCTGGAGCTTCAACACCCCCGAGAGCGAAAAAGAGGTGCTGAGTTTTGCAAAGGCGGAGGGCATTTATATAGAGAACGTCTACACTTCAAAGCTTATGGTGGGCTTTAAAGATATGGTGAAAAAAGGTGTGGTAGACGGGGATAGCGTAGTTTTCCACACAGGAGGATTAGGCAGCTTGTTCGCCCAATACCCACAGCTTTAGGGCTGAAAAAATATCGGCGCACTGATTTGAAAAGGTGAGTGCGCCCCTTAGCTTTCGCTTTTTTTATTACAAATTAAGACAAAGCGGATTTATATATTGACCTCTCCCCAAAAAAGTATTATTATCTCTTTGGCACATACTGACTTAAAGAATAAAATAGGTGCTAAAATGCACAAAATAAACTTTTAGAGGGATATATGGAAAAGAAAAATCTGCCTGCGCTCATTATAATCTGCCTTGCCAACTCCGTGATTTACACCCTGCCTTTCGTCCAGAGCACTTATTATGAGAGTATGCGTGTGGCGTACGGTTTCACACATTTACAGATGGGAAATCTCATCGGATTTTACGGTATGGGAAATCTTTTGGCGTACTTTTTTGGGGGTATAGCTGCGGACAGCTTTGACACAAAACAGCTCTTTATCTTCTCCCTAACCGTGACGGGTATCACAGGCATTTACAGCGCCACATATCCCCCATATCACATTATGTTACTTTTAAGCGTAGTATGGTCTTTTTCTACCATACTGACCTTTTGGCCGGCGTCGATAAAAGCCATAAAAAGCCTTGCGGACCAAAGACATCAAGGCTGGGTTTTTGGCATAAAAGAAACCCTTGTCTGTCTTATGGCACTGATAATTTCAATGGCTGGACTGTGGATTTTCAACAAATCAGAGGCTAATATAGCCGTTTTAATAGGTTTTTACGGAATTTGTCATCTAATTGTGGCTGTGTTGGTATTATTTTTTATGCCGGCGCACAAGGTGGAGAGCAAGCCTGTTTTAAAGGATTTAATCGGCGGAATTGGCAAAGTTTTAAAGCTGAAAGGCGTTTGGCTGATTGGCTCGGTGATATTTTTCGGCACCAATATAGGTATAATTTTAAACAGACTGACCCCGTTTTTGACCACGGTTTGCACCATAGGCGCCTCGGGAGTTGCCCTTATAACCATAATTTCCACCAATGGTTTTGCCAATATCGGCTCATTTTCAGGGGGCAAAATTATGGACAGCTTAGGCTCTCCTGCCAAATTTTTGGCGATGACTATGGGGGCGTTTTCTGTGGCGGCACTGCTTTTTGTAGTTATGCCGTGGACAGGTGAAACCGTTTGGCTCTGCGTGGCATTCAGCGTCTTGTTCAGAATATTCAACGGTGGACTGCGCAGCGCATATTTTGCCACTATGTCACAGGTGGATATTCCTCAAAATCTCATCGGCACCGCCTCGGGAATAATCAGCATAATCGGCTACCTGCCAGACGCCGTGGGCTACACCGTTTGGGGCGCAGTGATGGAGCGTTTTGAGCCCGTTAAATCTTTTAGAATAATATTTTTCGCCTTGGTGGTCTGCTGCATTTTGGGTATGGTCTGCGCAATAGCCCTCCACAAATTTTCAAAAACCCAAAAATGTATGACCGAATAGAGAAGATAAAACGAAGAGAAAACGAAGAAAAACGGAGAAATAAAATCGCTTTTTATATAGTTTCTATATTTTCAAAAATTATTTACATCAAAATTGATTTTTAACCTTACCCTTTCAAACATTCATAATCACCAAGCCATTATCAACCTCAAAACATCAAGCAACCTCAAAACATCGTCACCCACCCCTCACCACCGCTTTATTTTAAAAACAACCACTCAATCGGCGTCGAATTAAATTTCGTCGCCGATTTTTTATTTCAGGAAAAATTTACCATTATGAATTTACAAAGATTTCCTTTATACTCTATTATATAAATCAAATATATAAATCAAATATATAAATCAAATATATAAATCCAAGGTTAAATCCAAAAGGCAAAAATGCAAATCCAAAATACACACAGAGCGAGGGACAGTTATGGAAAAGAGGAAAAATATTTACGCATATTTAAGGGTCTCCACCAAGGACCAAAACGAGGCGAGGCAGGTTTTGGCGATAAAACCCTATAAAATAGAGGCAAAAAACATCTACATCGACAAGCAGAGCGGCAAGGATTTCAACCGCCCCCAGTATAAAAAACTTATGCGGAGGCTGAAGAGCGGCGACCTTCTCATCGTCAAGAGCATCGACCGTTTGGGGCGCAATTACGAGGAGATAATCGCCCAGTGGAAGTACATCACCAAGGACAAGGGCACAGATATAATGGTGATAGATATGCCCCTTTTGGACACCAGCCACGGCAAGGATTTGCTGGGGACATTCATCTCCGATTTGGTTTTACAGCTCCTGAGTTTTGTGGCGCAGAACGAGCGTGACAACATCAAATCCCGCCAGGCGGAGGGGATAAAGGCGGCGATGGAAAACGGTGTGCGCTTTGGCAGAAAGCCAAAAGTCTTGCCGGAAAATTATTGCGGAGTTATCCGTCTGTGGAAAAAAGGGAAGATATCCGCCACCCAGGCGCAGGAAATTTTAGAGGTCTCACGCTCCACCTTATACAGACTATCAAAAAAGTGTGAAACTCTGGATTTTAAGCCATAGAGCCTAATTTAGAAAGGAAAAACCCAATTTTTTCAAAATCAGAAAAAATCTCTTTGTGTAAATTCCACAAAAACACCCGTTAAATTTTGGCGCAAAATAGCTATAAGACAGAAATATGTCGAAAAAGTGAATTTCTGTTTTACAAGGGGTAAAAGTAGTGTTATGATGAGTGTGTTCTTTAAAAAACAATATTTAAAAGAACATAACAAGTATAAAATTAAATAAATTTTCATCCATATTAGTCTGCGGATTTTGGCGCAGGAGTATCTACGTGATAACCTTAATTATCTACGCTATGGGTGTATGAGGGTGGGATTTATCTTGCCCGAAATACGCCCTTGTGTAATTTTTGCACAGGGGCTTTTCCATTTTGAATGAAAGTATTTTGATTTTGTCTTTAAAATTAAGAGGAGAAAAATATGAAAAAAGTAATTTCCCTTGTCCTTGCATTGGCACTCAGCCTTTCTGTTTTCACAGCTTGCGCACCCAAGGCAAAAGACGATGTAAACGCCGTCACACCTAAGAAAATCGCTATGATTTGCGACCCTGTGGGAGTGAACCCTTTCTTAACTCAGGTAAAAGACAAACTTGAAGAGATGTCAAAAGACCCTGCTTATTCTTTCACATATTCTGTTATGGAATGTAGCGATGACACAGCTTGGGGCGAGAACGTGAGAGCCTCTGTTGAAGAGGGCTACGACCTTATTTTGGGCGTGGGCTGGCAGGTGGCAACACCTTTGGCAGAAGTTGCAAAGCAGTTCCCCGACAAAGCACAGTATGTCTGCATTGACACAGTGTGTGATGCTGAAAACGTAAAATCCTACATCTTCAAGCCACAGGAGGCAGCTTACCTAATCGGTGCGGTTGCAGCTCTTGTATCAGCTGATGCAGGCAAACCCGTTGGTCCTTTCGGCGGTGTTCACGCTAACCCGGGCGAGGGCAGCTTTGAGTGGAGATATGGCTATATGGAGGGCGCAAAAGCTATCAACCCCGACATAAAAACCAGCGACTTCATCTTCAACTACACAAAATCTTACACAGACGCACCTATCGCAAAAGAGCTTGCCACACAGCAGGCTGCACAGGGTTGCTTCTTTATAAACGCAGCTTCAGCAGTTGCAGACTTCGGCACATTTGAAGCAGCAAAAGAAAAAGGCTTCTACACTTCAGGTCAAGATGCAGACCAAACTTCACCTGACAACAAAAATATCCTCACAACACAGGTAAAATACACAGGCGTTGTGACAGAGATGGCAATAAAAGAATTTTTCAGCGAAGGTGGCATCGTTCCGGGCACAGTTTCACTGGGTCTTAAAGACGGCGCTGTGGGCGCAATCTACATCACAGATGATGGCGTAAACCCACGCAACACCGAGATTTTGACAGACGAAATCGTGGCAAAAGTCAAGGCTTTGGCAGACAAAATCATCGCAGGCGAAATTGTTGTTACAGTTCCGCTGGAAGAAGACTACAAATAATTATCCGTTGCGGCGTCAGCCGTGATTGACTACTACCGTGAGCGCAAAGTAATTTGCGCTCATAATAGTTTTAAAGAAGAATTAAGGCAGGGCGACTTTATGTTATTGGAAATGCGTAATATAGTCAAAAAATACGGCGAGCTCACCGCCAACGACAACATCAGCTTCACCTTAAATGAGGGTGAAATACTGGCGATTATCGGGGAGAATGGCGCTGGCAAAACCACACTGATGAAAATTTTATACGGCTTGGAACAGCCCACACAGGGCGAGATAATCCTAAAAGGGGAAAACAAGCATTTCAAAAATCCCGGGGACGCCATCGCAAACGGCATAGGAATGGTGCAGCAGCACTTTATGCTCTTTGAGCCCTTTACCGTGGCGGAAAATATCGTCTATTCAAAAGAGCCTCAAAAGGGACTTTTTATGGACTACAAAGGGGCGAATGAGATAGTCGCCAATCTTAGCGAAAAATATGAATTGCCCTTAAAACCCACCGTCAAGGTAGAGGATATGCCTGTGGGTCTAAAGCAGAGGGTAGAAATTTTAAAGGTGCTTTATCAAAATGCCAACATTATAATTTTTGATGAGCCCACGGCGGTCTTGACCCCTCAAGAGGTGAGAGAGCTTTTGAAAACTATCAAAAGTATAGCCGCAAAAGGTAAGAGTATAATCATAATCACCCATAAATTAGGGGAGGTTATGGAGGTGGCAGACAGGGCGATTGTTATGCGTGCGGGAGAATATATCGCAGAAAAAAACATCGCCGAGACCACGATAGAGGAGCTTTCATATCTGATGATAGGCTCACATATTCCCCAAAAGGAATTTGCAAAAACCCAGCACGTTGGCAATATTCTCACTGTGGACGGGCTGACCGTCAAGGACAAAGAGGGTATTTCCGTGGTCAAAAACCTCTCCCTCCACTTAGACGGAGGGGAAATCGTGGGCATTGCAGGGGTGTCGGGCAACGGACAGTCGGAGTTAGTG
>JAVVVT010000013.1:0-22144 GCA_036652515.1 Oscillospiraceae bacterium | reverse complement strand
ACACACAGGTGGTCTCCGCCGACACATCAACACAGCAAAGCACCCGTTCAACATACGAAAATGAGGTGGTTATGGTGACGGACGGCTCAAAAAAATCGGCGCTGATAGAGAAAACGGTGCCACCCACGGTGCAAGGGGTCATAGTTGTCTGCCAAGGTGCAGGCGATATAGGGGTGATAAGTGATGTGACAAATGCAGTGGCGGTGGCGCTGGATATACCCAGCAACAGGATATGTGTAATAAAAATGCAATAAAATACATTTTGGAGGCTTATTTTATGAAGACTATCAACAGACAAAGAAAAGCAACATTGCTCGTATTGAGCTTTGCTATGGTCATTGCGGTTTACCTAAACTGGCAGTATGCCAAAGGTAGCAATGAAAATTTTATCAAAACGGACGATATGACCTTACAGACAAACGCACAACCGGGTGAAAAAGATATGTTATTGACCCAGGAGGATTACGAAACCAAAAATTACGGAGATGCGCAATTGGTGGCGACAGCAGCATCTGACGGTGAAAAATATTTCCAGCAAGCAAGACTGTCACGGCAAAAAACTCGTGATGAGGCGCTGGACACACTACAAAAAGCATTAAAACGAGCAAAACTGTCCGACGAAGAAAAAAAGGCGGCGACAGCAGAGCTATCAAAGATTATTCAGGAGATGACCTCGGAAACAGATGTGGAAAATATGGTAAAGGCAAAGGGCTTTACTGACTGCGTTGCCTCAATTTCAAACGGAAAAATCTCCTTAGCTGTGCAGAGCGCCGGCGGAGAGCTCACAAAGCAGGACGCCGCCAAAATCAGAGATATAGTTTTGTCAAAAACCACAATTACTTCACAAAATATTGTAGTTGTTGCAGTAAAATAGTGTTGTTATATTTATGCAATAGTGGTATAATAGTTTCAAGCAAAGCTGTATATAATGAATGTATTTTATAAAAACATTTGCGCAGTTTGGGTTAAGTTATTAAGGAGGTACATCTTTATGGATATGAAAAATTCACAGGAGCAGGCGGGGAGCTTGTTTATTGCAACTGACGTAGTGGAAAAAGTTGCGAAACTGTCAAGCCTTGAAGTGGAGGGTGTAGGCAGTGTATCAACGGGTTCATCTGGCGTCAAAGGTATGTTTGCAAAGACCAACTTGCCAAAAGCAGTTGAAGTTGCCATGTATGACGGAGTGGCGGAGATAACAATCAATATTATTGCAAAGTATGGATTTAAAGTTCCGGCAGTCTGCAAAGCTGTTCAAGAGGCAGTAAAATCCGGCGTTCAGAGTATGACAAATATTACTGTTTCCAAGGTAAATGTGGTGGTTTCAGGCATTGAGACAGACAAAGAATAATTAAAATTAACATTCAGATGGCCCTCCTGATTTTAAATATCGGAGGGCATATCTTAGAAAAGGACAGGTAAATATGACCAGACGTAAATCAAGAGAAAACGCATTTATAGCTGTATTTGAAGCAGGTTTCAGCGCAAATGACCTGGAGGATATTTTGGCTGTCACGCAGGAGCTTCCTGAATATGAAGAGTATATGCTTGATGAATTTGCCCTTAACCTTATAAAAACTTATTATGACCACGCCGATGAAGTGAATGATATAATTCAATCAAAATTAAAAAACTGGAAGCACGATAGGATTTCTCGTGTTTGCAGTGCCGTTTTGCGCCTTAGTGTCGCCGAGATGATGTATACCGCTGAAGATGTGGACAGCATAGTCATAAATGAAGCTGTTGAAATATGCAAAAAATTCGCAGGCGATGGAGATTATCAGTTTGTAAATGGTGTTTTGGGCGCAGTTTCAAAGGACTTGCGAGAGACTAAATAATGATAACCCTGGGAATAGACACCAGTAACTACGCCACTTCAATCGATATAATAGACAATACGCAACATAAAATTTTGATACATAAAAAAGAATTTTTACCCGTTGAGCAGGGCAGTTTTGGCTTGCGACAACAGGACGCCCTGTTTCACCATACAAAAAATCTTTCGGACAAGCTTTCTGAAATTAAAGGGGAGTTTGATTTTAAAAAGATATCCGCCGTGGGCGTGTCAATAAAACCTTCAAATAATGAAAATTCATATATGCCCTGTTTTTTGACCGGAAGAATGGCGGCGGTGGCGGTTTCTGCCTCTTTGGGCATACCAATAGTTGAAACTTCTCATCAGACGGGTCACCTGCACAGTGCGCTGTTTTACCTAAATGAGGAAAAAAATTTTCATCAAGAGATGCTGATGCTTCACATTTCAGGGGGCACCACCGATGTTATTTTGGCAAAGGACGGACAAGCGGCAAAAACTTTAGGCTCTTCAAACGACCTATTTGCAGGGCAAGCGGTGGACAGGCTGGGGGTAAAAATGGGGTATCCCTTTCCCTCGGGGGAGTATGTATCAAGGATAGCGCTGGATTGCAAAGAGGTTTTTAAGCCTAAAATCAGTGTAAATGGGCTGAATTGCAATCTTTCAGGGCTGGAAAATCAGTGCGATAAACTTCTAAAAGATGGTTTTGATAAAAGCTATGTATCAAAATATTGTTTGAGTTTTATAGCTCAGACAATCATAAAAATGATTGAAAACGCCCAGATTAACTTAGGGGATATTCCTGTGGTGCTGGCTGGTGGGGTGATGAGCTCTGAGGTAATTAGGCAAATAGTCACCGAAAAGCTGCCAAAAGCACAGTTTGTAGAGCCTATGTTCTCACAGGATAATGCTATCGGCGTGGCTTTTTATGCTTACAGAAGGACTAAGAATGGCTAAAACTATAAGTGTTTCGGCACTCAATTTGTATGTAAAATCAATGTTAGAAAGCGATGATAATCTTTGCGATATTGCCGTCGAGGGCGAAATTTCAAACTTTGTCAACCATTATAAATCAGGGCATTTTTATTTTGCATTAAAAGATGATACATCTCTGATAAAAACAGTGATGTTCAGTTTCAATAATAAACACCTTAACTTCCTACCTGAAAATGGTATGAAGGTGGTTGTTCGTGGAAAAGTTTCTTTATATGAACGTGATGGAACCTACCAGTTATATGCTCAAGATATGTTCCTCAGCGGTCAAGGCGCTATGCAGTTGGCATTTGAAAGATTGAAAGAAAAATTAAATGCCGAGGGACTGTTTGACACGGCACATAAAAAAACTTTGCCGCCTTTTCCTTTTAAAATCGGAGTTGCCACATCTGCCACAGGTGCGGCTCTTCACGACATAATCAGCGTTGCAAATAGGAGATTTCCCTGTGTGGAAATAACATTGGCAGCGTGCTCTGTACAGGGCTCACAGGCAGAAGACAGCATAATAAGAGCTATTAAAGCCTTGGATAGCATGGATGAATTGGATTTGATTATCATCGCCAGAGGTGGCGGCAGCACTGAAGATTTGTGGGTGTTTAACAGCGAGGCGATTGCAAGGACTGCCTATAATTGCAAAAAACCGACAATCAGTGCGGTGGGCCACGAGATAGATTTTTCAATCTTGGATTTTGTCTGTGATATGCGTGCAGCCACCCCGACTGCGGCGGCTGAATTGGCTCTGCCCGATATAGAAAGTCTCAGCTTGCAGTTGATGGGATATGAGCGCACCGCATACAAAGGCGTCCACACAATCCTGCAAAATTATCAAAAGCAGCTGACTTTTATCACCGCTTCCAAAGGTTTTACCCTTTTGGAAACTCAAAATCAGCGCAACGGTGAAAAGGTTGCGGCGCTGAAATACAGTATAGACACATCTCTAAGACGAAAGCTGGAGGACGTAAATACCAAAGTGTCAAATCTGCACAATGTTATTGAAAGTCAAAGCCCATTGAACAATTTGAAACGGGGTTATTCCCTTTTGTACAAGGACAAGTTGCCTGCAAAGGATACTCACTTTACAGTTGGAGATACCGCACAAATAGTTACTTTTTCTCAAGAATTAACCTGTAAAATCACTGAAACCAAAGGTAGAGGGGAATTATAAATGACAAAATATACGTTTGAACAAGCTATTGAAAGATTGGAAAATATCTCCGAAACTTTTGCTCAAAACAATGTTACATTAGATGAATCTCTCAAGCTTTACTCTGAAGCGGTCAAGCTTTTGAGCTTTTGTAACGAAAAGATAAATACAGCCTCTTTGAAAATCAAGGAGATTGAAAGTGGAAATAAAGGGGAAGATAAATGATTGATAACACATTCTTTTTAAAACAGGTTGAAAATGATTTAAAAAAGTGTTGCGATGAATATTTTTTACCTGACAGCGCTGTGGCTGATGCGGCAAGATATTCTCTGCTCAACGCCGGCAAACGCACAAGGGCAATATTGATTTTCTTGACGGCTCAGATGTGTTCTAAAGATTTAAACAGCTGTTTAAGGCTGGCGAGCGCAGTTGAAATGGTGCATTGCTACTCATTAATTCACGACGATTTACCCTGTATGGACAATGACGATTTACGCCGTGGAAAGCCGTCTTGTCATAAGGCGCACGGAGAAAATATTGCCTTGCTGGCAGGTGATGCGTTGCTGGGCTGCGCTTTGCAGGCGGTGGCGAATATAGATAATATGAGCGATAAGAGCAAGATTGCGGCGATTAAAGAATTTACCGAGGCAATCGGGCCTAAGGGTATGATTTACGGTCAAGAGTTAGATTTAACATACGAAGATAAAATTGCCGACAAAAAGATATTGTCATTAATCCATAAAAACAAGACGGGCAGATTGATTTCTCTCTGTGGTTTTTTAGGAAGTTTAGACGCTGAGCTGACGGCAAAGCAAAGAGCGGCGATTGCTTTATTTTTTGATAATGTGGGGCTGGTTTTTCAAATCGTAGATGATATCTTAGATGTGGAGGGGGACACCGAGAACCTTGGCAAGCCCGTGGGAAGTGACAGCGAGAACAACAAATCCACCTTTGTCACACTTTATGGGCTGGCGCAGGCAAAAGAGATAGCAAAAGAACTCACTGAACAGGCGGATAACTCCCTCGGTGAAGCTTTTGGAGAAAAGGCTGTAATTCTCACTGAATATACCCAATATTTATTGAACAGAAAAAAATAGAAAAAAGGTATTCTGATGATTGGACTGCTAAAAGCATTAACCTCAAACTATATTTTAAATGTCACTTGCACCGCTTGGCTGACGGCGCAGGTGCTAAAGACTATAATCAATTTATGCCTTACAAAAAAATTTGATGCTGAAAGGCTTGTGGGAGCAGGCGGTATGCCCAGCGCCCATTCTGCATTTGTATGTTCATTAGTTATGGCGACTTCTAAGCAATGTGGCTTTTCCGCACCCGAATTTGCCATAGCGCTATCCTTTGCGGTGGTCGTTATGTATGATGCTATGGGGGTGAGGCGTGCGGCAGGCGAGCAGGCAAAAATGCTCAATAAAATTGTTGAAGAATGGCTGAACAAAGCACAGGGCAGTGAAAATGATAACTCGCAGGTCAAGAAACTTAAAGAGCTTTTAGGACATACTCCCTTGGAGGTGTTGGGGGGCGCTTTGGTGGGTATCATAGTTTCAATGCTGTTTTAAAGGAAGTTTTATTATGTCTTATGCTATACTTGATAATATAAATAACAGCCAAGATGTCACCGATTTGAACGATGAACAATTGGAGCAGTTATGTGGAGAAATTCGTGAATTTTTAATCGACAAGGTTTCTAAAACAGGCGGACACCTGTCGGCAAATCTGGGTACGGTGGAGATTATCACGGCTATGCACCACTGCTTTTCCACTCCAACAGATGAATTTATATTCGATGTGGGGCATCAATGCTATACCCATAAGCTTTTTACAGGCAGAAAAGACGGTTTTGACAAACTGCGCAAAATGGACGGGCTCTCGGGCTTTCCCTCTCCCCTTGAAAGCGAAAATGACGCTTTCATATCGGGGCACGGCAGCACGTCTATCTCTGTGGCAATAGGTCTTGCCTGGGCTAAAAAGCTAAAAAGAGAACCCGGGTATGTTATCGCTGTCATAGGCGATGGCGCTTTCACCGGAGGAATGGTCTATGAAGGGCTGAATAATATTGATAAAAATTTAGACAATTTGATTGTTGTTTTAAATGACAACAAGATGTCTATCTCTAAAAATGTGGGTGCGGTATCTCAATACCTCTCCCATTTAAGGACGAATAAAGATTATTTAGATGTAAAAAAAGGTGTTTCAAACACTCTGAAAAAGCTCCCACTTGTGGGCGACGGGCTTGGCAGAGCGCTGGTTGCATCAAAGAGTTTTATTAGACAAGCGGTCTACCACAGCACATTTTTTGAGGACTTGGGCTTCACTTACCATAAGGTGAGTGATGGCAATGATGTATCTATGATGTGCTCCGCTTTAAATGCGGCAAAGAGGGTGGAGGGACCTGTTTTAATTCATGCGATAACTGTAAAGGGCAAGGGCTTTGCACCGGCAGAAGAGAACCCGGGGGCATTTCACGGGGTGAGCGCATTTGATTTAAATCATGTGCCGGACCCTGATATCGCTCCAAAGGATTCCTATTCCACGATTTTCGGCAAAAACCTTTCAGAGCTTGCCAACAAGAACGAAAAACTTTGTGCTGTGACCGCTGCAATGAAATATGGCACGGGGCTTCAGTTCTTTTATAAAGAACATCGACAGAGATTTTTTGATGTGGGTATGGCTGAGGAGCACGCCGTCACATTTTCGGCAGCGCTGGCAAAGGGCGGAATGATGCCGATTGTCTGCCTGTATTCAACATTTATGCAGAGAGCTTTTGACCAGTATATCCACGATGTCTGTCTGCTTCACCTAAATGTATTTTTTGGAATTGACCGTGCAGGGCTTGTTCCCGACGATGGGGAAACACATCAGGGAATACACGATATCGGCATATTTTCTAACTATGAAAACGTGATAATCGTCAGTCCCAGCAACTATAATGAGCTGCTATATTGGCAGGAATACCTTATAAATGAGGTGTTCGGTCCAAAAATCTTGAGATATTCAAGGGGTCCCCAAGACGAGAATACCAAGGATTACCTTTGCACAAAAAAATATTTTGATGTGATAAAGTCCGTGGGAGATGCAAAAAAAGCCATTGTGTGCTACGGCAGACATTTCAGCCAGTGCCTCAAGGCGCAGGAAAAGCTGAATACGGAAGATATTTACGTTGATATCATCAAACTGAATGTTGTCTTGCCTATCTGCCCCGAGGCGATAGAGCAAGCCTTAGGGTATGAAGAAGTTTACTTTTTTGAGGAACACGTCAAAAACGGCGGTGTGGCGCAGAGGTTCGCTCTGCTGCTTATGGACAAGCATTTCAGTGGTAATTATCATTATACCTGTGTGCCAAACGGTGTTATAAGGCAGGCGACAGTGCCTCAATTGTGGCAGATGTGCCGCTTAGATGCCAATTCGATTGTCGATACAATAAAAGGTGAAGAATGAAGATTAGATTAGACCAGTATGTTTTTCAAGAGGGATATGCGGAGTCTCGCCAAAGAGCTCAATCGCTTATAATGGCAGGAATAGTATTTGTAAACAACCAAAAAGCCGATAAATCAGGCACGATGATAAAAGATACCGATAGGGTGGAAGTCCGTGGCAAGGATTTAAAGTATGTCAGCCGTGGCGGACTTAAATTAGAAAAAGCCATTGAAGAATTTTCGCTCTCATTACAGGACAAGGTATGTATGGACATAGGCGCTTCCACAGGTGGATTTACCGACTGTATGCTACAAAACGGTGCGGTTAAAGTTTATGCTGTGGACGTTGGATACGGGCAATTAGCCTGGAAACTGCGCACGGACCAGCGTGTTGTTAATATGGAAAAAACCAATATACGTTACCTATCTTTAGCTGATATTAGCGAGAAAATCAATTTTTTTAGTGTAGATGTTTCATTTATATCTTTGAAGCACATCTTTCCTGTGGCATTTGAAGTTTCAACTAATGATGTTATAGGTGCTTGTCTGGTAAAACCTCAGTTTGAGGCAGGCAGGGAAAAAGTCGGCAAAAAGGGCGTGGTGCGTGATGCATCAGTGCATAAAGAGGTTATAGAAAATATAATCGCATATGCAAATGAGGTGGGCTTTTTTGTGAATAAACTCACGTTTTCGCCAATTAAAGGCCCTGAAGGCAACATTGAATTTCTGATTATTGTGTCAAAAAATGAAGATTTGCCGATTGTGAATGAAACCGATATAGACAATATAGTCGCCAAGGCAAGAGAGAGTTTAGGTGATTAAATGAAATTTTTAATCAAGGCAAACTTTACAAAAGAAAACAGCCCCAAGGTGACAAGCGAGGTTTTAACACTGCTTTTAAAGGAAAAAAACAGCGTTAAATTTTGCAAAGAGGACACTCCTTTCCCGTCGGATTTCTCAAATGTAGAGACCATTTTAGCCGAAGAGGGAATAAAATGGTGCGATGCCATAATTACGGTGGGCGGAGACGGCACACTTTTATCCATAAGCAAATTGGCATCTGATTACAATAAGCCCATATTAGGGATAAACGCAGGTCGATTAGGGTTTCTTACCGCAATTGAGGGCAATCAGATAGAGCTTTTAGATGAGTTTTTTGCAGGCGATGCCTTCAGATTAAAAAAACACTATTTTTTGCAGGTTAGAGTGAATAACTCAAACCGAAAATACTGCCTTAACGATGTGGCAATTTCAAAAAATATGTTTTCAAACACGGTGGACTTGTCCATCTTCAGCGACGGCAGCCAGTTGACACAATTTTTGGGGGACGGCATAATCGTGGCGACTCCCACAGGGTCTACGGCGTATTCTTTGTCGGTGGGCGGCCCTGTGGTGGACATTGATTTGCGGGCTATGATAATCAGTCCCGTGGCTCCTCACAGCCTTAAAACACCGTCCATTGTGCTTGATAAAAACAAAGAGCTTACAATAAAAATAAACAGCGACGACGAAAAAGCGTCCTACGCTTCCTTTGACGGAGCAAATCATACCAAATTAAAAAAAGGCGACATAATAACGGTGCGCATTGGCTCAAAGTTTGTATCCATATATACATATGGAACTATGGGTCAATTTGAAAAAGTAGATAAAAAATTAAAATCACGATAAAGGAGACTATTATGAAAAAAGCAAGACACAAGAAGATACTTTCCCTTATAAGCCAGTACAACATTGACAGACAAGAGGTACTGTTAGAGTATCTCAACAGCGAGGGGTTCAAGGTCACACAAGCCACCGTTTCAAGAGATATCAAAGAGCTTAACTTAGTAAAAATTGTGGCATCAAACGGAGAATATAAGTATGCACAGAACACGATTGTAGAGGATACACAGGCTACATTCACACGTTTTGACTACATTTTCTCTGAGTCTATCAAAACGGTGGATTACGCAATGAACACGGTGGTCATCAAATGCCACACCGCAATGGCACAGGCGGCTTGCGAGGTTTTTGACAGCCTTCATTGGGAGGGCGTCGTAGGTACTTTAGCTGGTGAAAATACAATTTTCATCTTGGTTAAAACTGAAGAAATCGCACATGAATTATGTGAAAAATTAAGACAATATATAAAATAATGGTGAAGTTATGCTCTGTGAACTGATTATCGAAAATGTTGCAGTTATAGAAAAAGTCAGCATACGCTTAGATGAGGGATTTACTTGCCTAACAGGTGAAACCGGCGCAGGTAAATCGATTATTATAGATTCTATAAATGCAATAATGGGGGAGAGAATATCCAAAAATATAGTTAGAACAGGTGCTGAAAAGGCATCTATTGTTGCCGTGTTTGAAAATCTTGAGCCAAGCGTGATAGAAAAGGCACAAAATATGGATATCGACCTTCACGAGGAGTGTATCGTAACAAGGCAAGTAACTCAAGACGGTAAAAGTACGGCGAGAATAAACTCCGTGCCCTATCCTGTGGCGGTGCTGAAAGAGCTTTTTGGCGATGTGATAAATATCCACGGACAGCACGACAGCCAAAGCCTCCTCAACCCCTCAAAACATATTGATATCTTGGATAGCTTTGGCACGGACGTCGCCGTGAAAGCTACATATTCTCAGCTTTATAAAGAGTATACCCAGATTGATTTGCAGATAAAAAGCTTAGAGGAGCTTGAAGAGCAAAAGGGCGAGTCCTTGGATATGCTGAATTTTCAAGTGAAAGAGATAGAAGACGCTGAAATCTCCAAAGAAGAAGAAGAACAGTTAGCCCAGCAAAAGCAGCTCATCAAAAACTCCGAAAAAATAATCACTGCCCTGAGCGAGGCGTACAGCTTTTTAAATGGCGATGATGAGTACCCCGGAGCGCTGTCATCTTTGCAGGAGGCGGCGAATAACACTTCTGCCGTGAGCAGTTTTGCAGACGTATTGCAGTCCATAAGCGAAAAGCTAAATGAGGCGGCGGAGCTTGCTCAGGATTCTATTTTTGAGTTAAAAAATTACATAGATGATTTTGATTTTGACGCAGCGAAAATTGACGAGATTGAGGAGCGTTTGGATTTATATTATCGACTTAAACACAAATATGGCCCCCAGGTGGAGGACGTTTTGAGCTTTTACGAAAAGGCAAAGCTCAATTTAGAGAATATTGAGTTTGCACAGGAAAAATTGGAAAAGCTATACGGCAAAAGAACCGTTATCTTGGACAAGCTTAAAATTTCCGCAGATAGGCTCACAAAAAATCGCAAATTGGTATTCGAGAAGCTTTCGGGAGAAATCCAAAAGTCATTGCAATTTCTGAATATGCCTTTTGTGCAGTTGTTCCTGTCCTGTGAAAACAAGAAATTCTCACCTTCGGGGCAAGACAATATTGAGTTTACAATCATAACAAACAAGGGTGAGAGCCCAAAACCTTTGGCAAAAATTGCTTCAGGTGGTGAGTTGTCCCGAATTATGCTGGCAATAAAAAGCGTATTAGCCGAAAAAGAGGATACCCATACCTTGATTTTCGATGAGATTGACACGGGTGTTTCAGGCTCTGCCGCAATGAAAATCGGCAGCTTATTAAAACAAACAGCCTTTGGTAAGCAGGTTCTTTGTGTCACCCATTCAGCCCAGATTGCCGCTTTTTCAGACCACCATCTCCTCATAGAAAAAGAGGCGAGAGCCAATGCCACCTACACCTCGGTCACAGCTCTTGACAAGGAACAGAGAGAGCGTGAGATTGCAAGGATTATTTCCGGGGACAATATTACCCAGACCTCACTCCTCAACGCAAGAGAGATGATTGATAGCGCAAAACTCAATTAAACTGCCATTCTACTTATTATTTTCAAAAAGTAGGCAAAAATGGTTGACATATTTTTTTGCGTATGATATTATGGGATAAATATTAAAAACGCTATGACAAAGCTAAGTAGTTGAAAAGGTTCGGTATAGAGAGCTCTCGGCAGGTGGAAGAGAGACTTTGAATTTTCAATGAATACCCTTTCGAGCGGCAATGCAGAATACAGTAGTAAGCATTGACGGGCATACCCGTTACAGTATAAAAGTCTTTGAACTTTGTAAGGCGGCACATTGTGAGATGTCCGTAAACAGAGGTGGTACCGTGTTTTCACAACGCCCTCTGCCAATTTGGCAGGTGGCGTTTTTTTATTTGCAAATTTAACCGCCTGCTCCACAAAAGATTTTTTAAGGAGAGATGAAAAATGGAAAAGAATGTATTTGACTTATTGGAAGAAAGAGGTCTTATCGCCCAAGTAACCGACAGAGAGATTGTCCGTGATTTACTGGGAAAAGAAAAAATTACCTTTTATATCGGATTTGACCCCACGGCAGACAGCCTTCACGTTGGTCACTTTTTGCAGATGATGGTGATGAAACATATGCAGGCGGCAGGCCATAGACCCATTGCCCTCATAGGCGGCGGCACCTGTATGGTAGGCGACCCCAGTGGCAAAAGCGATATGCGCCGTGTTATGCCAAAAGAGGAAATAGACGCAAATGCCGAAAAATTCAAAACCACAATGAGAAAATTCATCGATTTTTCTGACGGAAAAGCGCTTATGCTCAACAATGCGGATTGGCTTTTGAATTTGAACTATGTTGATTTTTTAAGAGAAGTCGGATTTCATTTTTCAGTAAATAAAATGCTCTCCGCCGAAGCGTTTAAAGTGAGAATGGACAGAGAGTTAGGGCTTTCTTTCACTGAATTTAATTATATGGTTATGCAGGGATTTGACTTCTACCACCTATTCAAAGAGTTTGGTTGCAAAATGCAGTTTGGCGGAAACGACCAATGGTCAAATATCCTTGCCGGCACCGAGTTAATTCGTAAAAAAGACGGTAAAGATGCCTTTGGTATGACATTTAATCTGCTGACAACCTCCGATGGCGTTAAGATGGGCAAGACCGTCAAAGGGGCGGTTTGGCTTGACCCTGAAAAAACTTCTCCCTACGAATTTTTCCAGTACTGGAGAAATATCAATGATGCAGACGTGGCAAACTGCTTAAAGCTGTTGACACTTGTGCCTCTTGAGGAGATTGCAGAATACGAAAAACGTGGCGGTTCAGCCTACAATGAGGCAAAAGAGCGTTTAGCTTACACCCTCACAGAGCTTGTCCACTCAAAAGAAGATGCCGAATTGGCGCTCAAAACTTCAAGAGAGCTCTTTAGCGGAGCAGCCCACAGTGAGAGTATGCCAACAACTCAACTGCCTTGTGAAAAACTCACCGACGGCAAAATAAATATTTTGGATTTGTTGGTGGCTGTAAAACTTGCGCCCAGCAAATCAGAGGCAAGGCGCTTGGTTGTACAGGGTGGTATTTTGGTAAATGAAGAAAAAGTCGAAAGTATTGATGCTTCATTTGAGCAGTCGGCTTTTAAAGACACCTTTATAATCAAAAAAGGCAAAAAGAGCTTCTTGAAAGTCACAATATAATATATGTAATATATAGGCATTAAAAATATATAATCCCCTGAGTGCAGTCTTGAATTATTTTCAGCGCTTCAAGTTTCTGCCCTTTGGGGATTATATGGTTTACAGCTATCACCTGATTTTACCAATTGGAAGAATTATTTTTGGTGAAAAGTCTCACATTCAGTGCTTGCGCCCATAAGTGAATTTTTGGTTTTAACGTTGATAAAGCTGGCGGTGCAGTTGCATATGCCGTCGTGGTGGACACAATCTTTTGCGTCACAGTTTACTCCGGGAAGAGCGTTTTCCTTTGCTTTGTTATTCAAATTTTCATTCATTTTGATTTTTTCTCCTTTTTGTGTTAAACTACTTCTATTATAAGCATTTAATATAAATTTATTCACATAAATCTGGAGGTTCTATTGTCAATTTTTGTTATAGGTGATTTACACCTTTCTTTCGGCACACAAAAGCCAATGGATATTTTTGAGGGCTGGCAAGACCATTGCCTGCGACTTGAAAAAAACTGGCAAAGGTTAGTTAAGCCCCACGATACCGTGGTTATCCCCGGGGATATTTCATGGGGTCTCACCTTAGAGGAGGCTCTCCCTGACTTTAAATTCATTGATAAACTCAATGGTAAAAAAATTATCTCTAAAGGCAATCACGACTATTGGTGGCAGACCACAAAAAAACTACAAGAGTTTTTAGACCAAAATGAGTTAAAAACCATAAGTTTTTTGCACAACAACAGCTTTGAAACAGAAAAATATATAATATGCGGAACCCGTGGCTGGATTTTTGAAAACGGGCAGGCAGAAGATGAAAAAATTATCCTGAGAGAGGCAGGTCGCCTGAAGGCATCACTTGATTATATAAAATCGGATAAAGAAAAAATTGTTTTTTTGCATTATCCCACAATTTATCAAGAACAGCGTGCCAATCATATAATAAACACACTTAAACAATATAATGTTAAACGATGTTATTACGGCCATCTTCATGGCAAAACAATTAATTATTCTTTTAATGGCGTGTCAGAGGGGATAAACTATAAACTTATTTCAGCAGATGCCTTGGAATTTTGCCCTTATATAATTGATTAATGTGTTTTTGTGTGATATAATTAAACCGTTGCAGTTTTTTACAGGCTGCGACAACCACTTAAAAATATAAACAAATTTAAGGAGTTTTAGAAATATGGAATTAATCAGAAACGAAAAAGTAGCAGAAAACACAGTTGAAGTTGAATTTAAAGTTTCAGCTGAGGATTTTGGCGCAGCAATTTCAAAAGTATTCAGAAAATCAAGCGCAGAAATCACTGTTCCCGGTTTCAGAAAAGGCAAAGCCCCAAGAAATGTTATTGAAAAGATGTACGGAGAAGATATGTTCTTCAACGATGCAATCGATGAATTGTTACCCCAAGCTTATGAAGATGCACTCAAGCAGACAGCCCTAACACCTGTGGCACAGCCAACTATTGAAGTGCCTACTTGTTCCAAAGCAGACGGCTTTACCGTAAAAGCTACAATCACAACATACCCTGAAGTAAAAATAGGCGAATATAAAGCATTAAAAGCTGAAAAGAAACCTATTCCGGTTTCTGATGAAGTTATAGATAACGAAATCAGCACGCTTCAAGATAGAAATGCAAGACTTATCACAGTTGAGGGCAGAGCGGCAGAATTAAAAGACACAGCCAACATCAACTTTGAGGGCTTTGTAGACGGCGTTGCATTTGAGGGCGGCAAAGGCGAAAACTTTGATTTGCTTTTGGGCTCAGGTCAGTTTATTCCCGGTTTTGAAGAGCAGATTGTAGGACACGCAATCGGCGAAGAATTTGACGTTACAGTTGAATTTCCGGCAGAGTATCACGCAGCTGAATTGGCAGGCAAACCGGCTGTATTCAAAACTAAAATCAACGAACTCAAGATAAAAGAGCTCCCTGAATTAGACGATGAACTTGCAAAAGACGTGAGCGAATTTGATACTCTTGACGCTTTAAAAGCTGATATGAGAGCACACAGAGAAAAAGAAGCAGAGCAGGCAGCTGAATTAGATGTAGAAAATAAGCTTGTACAGCAGATTGTTGACACTATGGAGGCTGTTATTCCCGAAGTTATGTACGAGGCAAGAGTTGATGAGATGACAAGAGAATTTGCAGGCCGTTTAGAGCAGCAGGGTCTCAATCTTGACACCTACCTTCAGTACACACAGATGAACCTTGAGTCCTTTAAAAAGACATTCAGGGAGCAGGCTGAACAGCAGGTTAAAATCCGTCTTGTCCTTGAAAAGGTTGCACAGCTTGAGAACATAATTGCATCAGATGAGGACTTAGAGGCAGAAATCCTTAAAATCAGCACAACATACAACTATCCTATTGATGAACTCAGAAAGACATTGCCGGGCGATGAAATCAAAAAGGATCTTGCTATTCAAAAGGCAATTGATTTTATCAAAGAAAATGCTGAAATCACAGTTGCATAATTAATGCTTTTAAGGCCTAAACTACCAATTGATTATAAAATTTTGGAGGTGTTTATTATGGCATTAGTACCAATGGTTATCGAACAAACAGGCAGAGGAGAGCGTTCTTACGATATTTTCTCACGCCTATTAAATGACAGAATTATTATGTTGTCAGACGAAATTAATGATGCGACGGCGAGCCTTGTGGTCGCTCAGTTGCTTTATCTTGAAGGTCAAGACAGCGAAAAAGACATCAGTCTTTACATCAACAGCCCGGGTGGTTCAATCACTTCAGGAATGGCTATATACGATACTATGCAGTATATCAAGTGTGATGTTTCTACAATTTGTATCGGTATGGCGGCATCTATGGGAGCATTTTTGCTCACTGCAGGCGCCAAAGGCAAGCGTTTTGCTCTGCCAAACAGCGAGATTATGATTCACCAGCCTTTGGGCGGTATGCAGGGTCAGGCTTCCGACATCAAAATTCACGCAGATAGAATTATCAAAATGCGTGAAAAACTTAACCAAATTATGGCTGATGCCACCGGCCAGCCACTTGAAAAAATCAACCACGACACTGATAGAGATAATTTTCTCTCCGCTGATGAGGCGGCAGAATACGGCTTGATTGACAAGGTAATTCACAAGAGATAACGGAGTGATATGGCAAACAAAGAAAAAATTGTAACTTGCAGCTTTTGTGGCAAAAACTCAACAGAAGTAGAGCGGATAATTGTGGGTCCGGGCGTAAACATTTGTAACGAATGTATCACATTATGCGCAATAATGATTGATGAAGAGGGCCTGCTTGATATAAAAAAGGTAAGCAAGCCATCTAAAAAAGAAAAACCGTCCAACACTATAAATGTACTTTCGCCCTATGAAATCAAGGTAGGGCTTGATAAGTATGTGATAGGTCAAGACGATGCAAAAGTTGCCCTCAGCGTGGCGGTTTATAACCACTATAAACGAATATTAAGCGGAAACAAAATTGAAGATGTGGAAATCCAGAAGAGTAATATCCTTTTACTAGGACCGTCAGGCACGGGAAAAACTCTTATGGCTCAAACATTGGCAAAAATGTTAAACGTACCATTTGCCATCGCAGATGCAACCACCTTGACAGAGGCAGGTTATGTGGGCGAGGACGTGGAAAATATTCTTTTAAGGCTTATTCAAGCAGCAGACTTTAATATTGAAAAAGCGCAAATTGGTATCATTTATGTGGACGAGATTGATAAAATCACCCGCAAAAGCGAAAACCCTTCCACCACAAGAGATGTGGGCGGAGAGGGTGTCCAGCAGGCGCTGCTTAAAATATTAGAGGGCACTGTGGCAAGCGTGCCGCCTCAAGGCGGTCGCAAACACCCACAGCAAGAATTTATCCAAATTGATACAAAAAACATACTGTTCATCTGTGGAGGTGCTTTTGACGGCGTTGAAAAACACATCAAAAAGCGTACCGCAGAGAGTGGCGCTATGGGATTTAACGGTAAACTGACCTCGAAAAAAGAAGAGGAAATCTCCTCTGTTTTAAGACGTGTAGAGCCGGAGGATTTAGTGCATTTTGGACTTATTCCCGAGCTTGTAGGTCGTTTACCGGTAGTTTCAGTCCTTTCGGCACTGGACAAAGAAGCCCTTATCCGTGTGTTGAAAGAGCCTAAAAACTCATTATTAAAACAGTATCAAGCATTGTTTGCCCTGGATAACGCAGAGCTTGAGATAACCGATGACGCTTTGGAGGCTATCGCCGAAAAGGCAATCAAGCGCAAAAGCGGCGCTAGGGCGTTGCGCTCAATATTTGAAGAATGTCTTATGGACGCAATGTTTAAAGTGCCTATGGATAATACCATTTCAAAGGTAATCTTGGACAAAGATGCCATATCGGGCGGCAAGGCAAAATACGAATACGGTGAACCACGCAGGCGTTACAACGAAGAAGAAATAGAGATTTAATTACTTAAAGGGTGTCGCAAGGCGCCCTTTTTGCATACATATGGATTAAATTAAAGGATATTGCTAAAAAGTGAGTTGTTTGGTATAATATAATGATAATACATAATTCTATTGTATTACTCAGGAGGTACTTATGTCAGTTAAAGTTAAAATTAAAGTAGATAATAAAAATGAATATATAAGCTTACCCACCATTGCGCTGAACGGCTTGGTGGTTTTCCCAAACAGCATGGTGCATTTTGATGTGGGGAGAGAGAAGTCAATAATGGCGTTAGATGAGGCTATGGAAAATGACAGAAAAATTTTTCTTGTGCCGCAACTTGACTTAAATATGGATTATCCCACCAAAACCGATACCTACGAGGTTGGTGTAATAGGGGAAGTCAAGCAGATACTCAAGCTTCGTGAGGGCGTGGTCAAGGTGCTTATAGACGCTAAAAACCGTGCAAAAATCGTGGAGATGGACGACAAGGGACCATTTATGATGGCGCTTGTCAAAGATTATCCAATGAGCAAAATTCGTTCAGGCCGCAGTGATTTTATTGAGGCATCTGCGCGCACGGTAAAAGAGGGGCTTGACAGGTATATCTCCGTCGCACCCAAAATTTCCAAAGATATAATCAGCACGGTGTTTATGATTGAAGATGCCAACGAGCTGTGCGAATTTATCGCCTCTAATTTTATCTTTAAAATTGAGGATAAAATGACTGTTTTGTCTGAAAATTCTGTGGAAAAACGCTTGAATTATATTTATAAATTTTTGAACACCGAATATAAAGTGCTTAAAATTGAGGCTGATATAAGGTCAAAAGTGCAGCAGGAGATGGAAAAAAATCAAAAGGAATATTATCTGCGCCAACAGATAAAAACCATTTCCGAAGAGCTTGATGAAAGCGAAGACACCACAAAAGAGAGCGATGAATACAGACAAAAAATTACAGCCTTAAAGCTGAATGAAGAATGTAACGGCAAGCTGCTCAAGGAGGTCTCCCGCCTTGAAAAGATGATGTCCTCATCGCAAGAATCCGCTGTTGTGCGCACATATCTTGACACCTGTCTGTCCATTCCGTGGAACGCCTTTACCAAAGAGCAGGTGAATATAATTAAAGCGGAGGCAATACTTAACAAGGGTCATTCCGGGCTTGAAAAAGTCAAGGAAAAAGTTCTTGAAATTTTATCCGTCAGACAGTTGTGCGACAGCGCAAAGGGTCAAATTATCTGTCTTGTAGGACCTCCCGGAGTTGGTAAGACAAGTGTCGCAGCATCTGTGGCGCAGTGTTTAAACCGTAATTTTGTAAGGGTCTCTCTTGGTGGAGTCCGTGATGAAAGTGAAATCAGCGGACATAGAAGAACCTATGTGGGCGCTATGCCCGGAAAGATTATAAATTCTCTCATTCAAGCAAAATCTATCAATCCTGTCTTGCTTTTAGATGAGATTGACAAGATGAGCGGAGACTTTAGGGGAGACCCTGCCGCCGCTTTATTAGAGGTGCTGGATTCAGAGCAAAACCACTCTTTCCACGACCACTATGTGGATATACCGGTGGACTTGAGCAATGTTTTCTTTATAGCCACAGCAAACAATTACAGCGCAATACCGGCTCCTCTTTTGGATAGAATGGACGTGATAGAGCTCTCCAGCTACACAAGAGAAGAAAAATTCGATATCGCAAAAAAACATCTCATACCAAAACAATTGGAAAAAAACGGTATGAAAGCCTACGTTAAATTTGCAGACAGCGCAATTTATACAATGATTGACGGCTATACAAAAGAGGCAGGCGTGCGTAATTTGGAAAGAACGATAGTCAATGTTCTGAGAAAATGCGCAAAGTTAATCGCCTCAAACAAAGAGAAAAAAATAAGCATAACAAAAAATAAGGTTATCGAACTGCTGGGAGTGGAAGTGTTTAAAGCTTCCAGCCTGGATTTGAGTGATACCATAGGCGTTGCAAACGGTCTTGCCTGGACATCTGTGGGCGGAGAGATGCTGCCTATTGAAGTAACGGTTATCCCAAACGGAAGCGGACGTCTTGAGCTCACGGGAAGTCTTGGCGATGTTATGAAAGAGTCTTGCAAAATTGCCTTGAGCTATATTAAGAGCAACAGTGAAAAATATCACATCACAACCGACTTTTCAAAAGTTGATATACATATTCATGCGCCTGAGGGAGCGGTGCCAAAAGACGGACCTTCAGCAGGGGTCACTCTTACCACGGCATTGCTGTCTGTTTTGACCAACAGGGCGGTGAGGGGCAATGTGGCTATGACGGGAGAGGTCACTCTTCAAGGAAGGGTGCTTCCCATTGGCGGACTAAAAGAAAAGGCTATGGCGGCTTACCGTGAGGGGATAAAAACCGTTATTATTCCTTTTGATAACCAGCCCAACTTGCAAGAAGTAGATGCAAAAGTTAAGGAACAGGTAAAATTTGTTCCGGTAAAGACAATCGACCAAGCGATATTAGTGAACTTGGCTTGAGAGGATAATATGATAATAAAAAGCGCAGAATTTACAGCTTCCTATGGGCTGGCAAAGCAGCTATTGCCCAGCAGTAAAAAAGAAATAGTTATGGCAGGAAGGAGCAACGTGGGTAAATCCAGTTTGCTCAACAAGCTTTGCAACAGAAAAAGCCTTGCCAGAGTCAGCTCTGCCCCTGGCAAAACAGGCACTATAAATTTTTACAGCGTAAATGATTTCTATATAGTTGACTTGCCCGGGTACGGGTTTGCCAAAGTCGGAATGAAAGAGCGTGAGCGCTGGGACGGGCTTATAAACTCATATTTTGAAACAGGCAGGGATATAACTTTAGTCGTGCAACTTTTAGATTGCCGTCATGCGCCCTCAGAAGATGACCACGTTATGCTCAATTATCTCTCTCATCACAACTATCCTTTCATCATCGCACTTACAAAAGGGGATAAACTCACAAAAACTCAGATGATTACCACGGTGGAAGAGTTTAAAGTACATTGCAAAAACTACTCTTATTCCGATATAATCCTTACAAGCGCCGCCAAAAATATAGGAATGGACAGCTTGTCGGATACTATGCAGAAATTCTTAGAGGGGTAATATATGTCATACAAAGAATTTAGCTATTTTTATGATTATTTTAATTATAATGCAGATTATGACAAACTTTTTAAGCATCTACACCAGTGGGCAAAAGAGGATTTTCACAGCAAGGGAATTGTCTGCGACTTAGGGTGCGGAACAGGTGAGTTGTCTTTTCGCTTTCACGATGCAGGGTACGAAGTTATAGCCGTGGATAATTCTGATGAGATGTTAGATGTTATTTATGATAAAATCGATGAAAAAGGCTACACGGATTTACTTGTGTTAAAGCAAGATATAACCGAGCTTGATTTGTATGGAACAGTGGACGTTTTCACCTGTACTTTTGACACGGTAAATCATCTTGAGGGCAAAGAAAATGTGCAGAAATTGTTTTCAAAAGTATCGCTGTTTATGCACCCTGACGGAGTGTTTATCTTCGATATGAACACGGAATATAAGCACTTGAATGTGCTGAAAAATAACACCTTTGACTTTATTGAGGACGAGGCTGATTGTCATTGGCAGAACACTCTTTATCCAGAGGAAAAACGGACAAAAATTTCAATTAATATAACCGATAAGCAGACGGGCGATGAGTATTCTGAAGAGTTTTTTGAGTATTTTTATTCGATTGATGAAATTTATTCAATGTTAAAACAGGCAAAATTAAAAGTTATTCTTGCCCTGGACGGCGAGAGCTACACCGAGGTAAAACCCAATACGGAACGATATATGTTTATGGTAAAAAAGGAGCAATAAATGGCAAAACTTATAAGGGCAATTTCAGATATGGGCGGGGTTATGATAAGTGTTATAGACTCCACCGACATAGTTGCGAGAATGGAAGAAATACACAAAACTTCTGCTGTTGTGTCTGCGGCGCTGGGCAGAATGTTGACAGCTTCACAGCTTATGGCATCAACTTTAAAGAGCGGCGAGGACACTGTGACCCTTCGCATTAAGGCGGACGGACCCGTTGGACTTTTGACAGTATCTTGTAGCGGAGCAGGCAATTGTAAAGGTTTTGCGGAAAATAATATTGTGGAAATTCCTCTGCGCACCGACGGCAAGCTTGATGTAGGCGGCGCTGTTGGCAAAAATGGTCAGCTATATGTAGTCAAGGACTTGGGTATGAAAGAGCCTTACACGGGCAGTGTTCCCCTTGTAAGCGGTGAAATTGCTCAGGATATCACCAGTTATTATGCACTTTCAGAGCAAACTCCCACAGTTTGTGCCTTGGGGGTTTTGGTAAACACAGATTTGAGCATAAAAAGGGCAGGCGGATATCTGTTGCAGCTTATGCCAGGGGCAACCGATGAAGAAATTTCTATGATAGAAAAAAATATTCAAAATGTTCAGAGCATCACTTCTTTCTTTGAAGAAAATAAGACAGTGTATGACGTTGTAAATACCGTTTTGGACGGGTTTAACCCCAATATCTTAGATGAAGAGACTGTCAATTATGGCTGCGATTGCAACAAGGATAAGGTTCAAAAAGCTCTCATCAGCATCGGCATAAAAGATTTGGAGATGCTCAGAGATGAAGAAGAGGAGCTTGAAGTAGGCTGTCAATATTGTGATGCTAAGTATTATTTCAATAAAAATGACCTGGATACGCTGATAAACAGCCTAAAAAAAGCATAGTCAATATTTTACCATCAATGGAGTTTTCACTTTTCACAAAAATGCAAAAATATAAGAAAAAAGTGTTGACATAACACCCGTCGTATGTTATTATATAATTCGTCACCGAGAGAGTTATGGGAGCATAGCTCAGCTGGGAGAGCATCTGCCTTACAAGCAGAGGGTCACAGGTTCGAGCCCTGTTGTTCCCACCAATCTTTCGAGGACGATATGCGG
>JAVVVT010000012.1:0-23532 GCA_036652515.1 Oscillospiraceae bacterium | reverse complement strand
GTATGTTGTGCCTAAGTTACATCTTGGCTTTACCTAAACTTCCACGATTGTTATTATCGCTAAAAGGGTGGGTTTTTGAGATTTAGGCGTGGGTTCAGCTTTAATTTATCACAACTAATAGTTTATCTTACCTAAGTTACCCCTTGCTTTGCCTAATCTACACCTTCACCTTATCTGTGCTTTCGCTTTCGCTCTCATCTGTGAGGGAATAATCTTTGTCGGCTCTATCCAGTGACACGAACATATTTTTTACGGAAATTTTTATCAGCTCCCCGATTACAATATAAATATATTTTGAGGTCTCCTCGTCTATGTCCTTGACGGCTTTTAAAAGTCTGTCCGCCTCTTTTATCGCCCCTTGAGGCCAGTCTACAAAGCTCTTGGTTCCCGCTGCCTCCAACACGTCAAACAGGGTGTCCACAAAGGTTTTCATCTGCTCTTCGCTAAGGGAGTTCAGCCAAATATTCATAGTTTGGTTCATAAAAATCGAGGTGTCCGTGAGGGTCTCGGTGTAGGCAAAATCGTCCCCGTCAATCTCCCAAGAAAAGGGGTCGTGCTGCATTATTCCCATTCGATTGCTCTTGACCACACGGTACTCCTGAATTTCAAACATCATACCCACAAGGGAGGATTTAGGCAGGGTGATATGGATTTTACCGCTGATATTTTTGTATCCCTCGGTGTCAAAAACCCCCTCTTTAACCCCCGGTCCGTCGTGGCTGAAAATGGCGATAATCCTGTCTTGAATGGATTTTTCCCCATAGATTGCGCTGTAAAGTGCCAGATTACCGCCCTTGGAATGTCCGCCTAAATACAACTTTTTATCAGTTTTTAAAGAGATTTGCTTTAAATATTCCACCGCCGAGAGCTGGCTGGGAACAGGGCTGATAAAGGTCATATTAAAGTCCTCTTTCCAGCCCACCACCGTGGAGTCCGTGCCTCTGAAAGCTATATAAACTTCCCCCGTAGGCAGGAAAAACGTCATAGCACAGAATTGTTTTTCCTCTAAAATATCTATTTTATTTGTATAATAATTCACTGTTATGTCACGATATCTGGGGCTGGCGCAGAGGGCAAAAAGCAGTTCTTTATTTTTTGGCGCATCACGGACATCGTCTAAATAAGAGAAAAAATGCTCTGATTTAAGGAGCCCGGAGATTGGTATTGCAGGCAAATTCTCGTCGATTTTGCCCACTATACACCCTAAATGTATGTAGCTCAACTGGGATAAAATCAGGCTGTCCACCTCTCCGAAAGGCTTTTCAAAAAAGGTGCGCAGCTCTTTTTCGGCGTAGTCTATAATAAAGGTGGGCTTGACCTTTTCTTTTTGGAGAAAATCCCTCAAGTCCTTTTTCTCCATAAGAGCCTCTAAAGAGGGAAAATAGTACCTAAAATCCTTCTTTGGTTTTTCCAAATCAGGGGAGGTGTTTTTTATTAAATCCTTGTTTTCAACCTTTTTTTCCATATAAAACCTCACTTAAAAAAGATTTTTCTTGTTGTGTCTTGCCACGCTTAGGACAAGCCCCACCGAACAATAAACCGCCACCACACTGGTGCCACCGGCGGTGAGAAGTGGGAGTGTAACGCCTATGACAGGCAGGATAAACAGGTTCATTCCGATGTTTATAAAAGTCTGTGCCATAAGCATAGCGCAGACACCCACGCAGATATATGTTCCCTGTGCGTCCACCGCCCGACGAGCTATGGACAGGATTTTAAACCACATGGAAATTATCAAAAGCAACAGTAAAATTGTCCCCACAAAGCCTATGCTCTCGGCGATAAACGAGAAGATAAAATCGTTGTAAACCAAAGGTATGGCATTGTGATTGTCCGACAAAAATCCTTTGCCGAAAATCTGCCCCGAGCCTATGGAAATTCTTCCCATAGTCTGTTGCCACATAATTGAGGCGTACTCCTCCGGCTTAAAAAGCCCGATAATACGCTTTTTCTGGTAGTCTCCCAAGACGTAAAACCACATCACAGGGCTTAAAACCACCCCGGCACCCAGTGCGGCGTAGATGATTTTTTTGCTTATTCCCGCCACAAAAAACATACAGGCTATCATTATGCCATAAATCAAGAGGGTTCCGCTGTCTTTTTGCAAAGCCACCGCCACCATTGGCACACAGGCTATCCCCACCAATTTCACAAGGACTTTCACCTCGTCCATATTGTTTTTATACTTTTCAAAAAAGTAAGCCAAAACCAAAATTGTGCTGATTTTCAGCAGCTCACTGGACTGCAAGGACAAGCCAAAAGGCAGTTTAATCCAAGCTTTGTTGTTTGTCCCTTCGGGGCCATATCCGATTATCATAGTCAAAAGCATAAGGGCATAGGTGATGGCGGCGTGCCATCTCCACCTTTCGCAGAGCTCACGGTAATCTATAAAAGATATGATAAACGCAAATATTATACCGATTATGCTGGCAAAAAACTGCACTATCACAGGGCGGACGTTTGGCATAATCGACATAGTTTTGTAGATAGAAAACATTGAGAGCACCGAAATACCGCTGCATAAGCAGCACATTCCCATCAGGGTTAAGTCGGTCTCCTTTAAATTTTGTTTGAAATGCTCCAATTTTTATCTCCTGACTTATGAATAAAAGCGCCTTTAGGCACTCATCAGCCCTTTAAGAGGCACCAGGCAAAATCTCTCGCCTATGCCCTATGTAATGTAAATATATTACTTCTATTATAATATAATCTCTTAAATATATCAACAAGGTAAAAATTACACTTTTATCACTTTGGTTTTTGTGGTATATTATAATTTAAAGTATCTAAATAGGAGAATTTTATTTTGAAAAGTTTTATTACACATTCAAAAGAGGAGACGGTGCTCCTGTCTCATCGCCTTGCCTTAAAGGTGAAGAGCCACGATGTGATTTTTTATAAAGGGGGCTTAGGTATGGGTAAAACCGCCTTTACCCAAGGGCTTTGCCAAGGGCTTGGGATAGATGCCTTTGTCACCAGCCCCACCTTCGCCATTGTGAACGAGTACATAGGCAAGCCTCTTTCTCTGTACCACTTTGATATGTACCGCATTGAAAACGAGGAACAGCTGTACAATATCGGTTTTTACGACTACCTTGATTACCAGGGGGTTTTGGCGATTGAATGGAGCGAAAATATCTCCGATTTTTTTAAGGACTACAACATTTTGGTGTCCTTTGAAAAAATAGATGAAAACACAAGAAAAATTACGATAGATGGAGTTGATTTATAGATGATTATTTTAGGCATTGACAGCTCGGGGCGCCAGAGCAGTGTTTGTATTATGCGTGATGAAAAACCGATTTTCACCTGTGTGCAGGACACGGGGGTGACCCATTCTCAAAACCTGCTTCCAATGGTGGAAAATGCGCTGAACATCTGTGGGCTAAAGCCCCAAGATATCTCCCTTTTTGCCGTCACCCACGGCCCGGGTTCTTTCACGGGGATACGCATTTCGCTGGCGATGGTGAAGGGTATGGCAACGGCGAAAAACACCCCTTGCATAGGAGTGTCTTCCCTTCTATCTATGGCTGCTGCCACCGATTTAAAGGGGATAGTAATCCCGACTTTTGACGCCCGAAGAAATCAAATTTACGCCTGTGTGGTGGACGAGGGGGAAATTATCTGCCCCGATTTTTGCCAAGACGTACATTTTCTTGAAAAATATATACAAAATGCAAAAAAAACCGTGTTTTTTGTTGGAGACGGACGGTCTTTGTGTTATAATATATACGGAAATTTTGAATTTGTCAGCAAGACCGCCCCTGATATGCCCTGTGTCGCTTACGGCGCCTGCCTTTTGGCGGCTGAGGAATATGCAAAAAACGGTGTGGGAAGTCACTTTGATTTAACTCCCACCTACTTGAGGCTGTCTCAGGCTGAACAGGAATTAAAAGAAAAAACGGAGGGGAAAAAATGATAGTTTTAGCGGCTGACCACGGCGGTTTTCTTTTAAAAGAAGAGATAAAAAAGCACTTGAGCGAAAAAAATATCCCGTTTATTGACTGTGGCACACATACCACCGACAGCGTTGATTATCCCGATATAGCAAAAATTGCCTGTGAAAAAATAACCTCGGGGGAATGTGCCTTGGGTCTGCTTTTCTGTGGCACGGGGGTGGGTATTTCCATCGCCGCAAACAAAATCAAGGGTATTCGTGCCTGCTGTTGCTCCGACACTTTCAGCGCCAAGTACACAAGGCTGCACAACGATGCCAACGTGCTGTGTATGGGCGGAAGAGTGGTGGGCGCAGGGCTTGCAATAGAGCTGGTGGACATATTTTTAAGCACCTCTTTTGAGGGCGGTCGCCATCAGAGACGGATAGATAAAATCAAACAATTGGAAGAGATATAACGGAGGATTTTTAAATGGCAGTTACAATGATTTTAGACCACCCACTAGTGCAACATAAAGTTGCGATTATGCGTGATAAAAGCACGGGAACAAAGGCTTTTAAAGAGCTTGTAAAAGAGCTTGCCACACTTATAACTTACGAGGCGACCAGAGATTTGGCGCTTAAAAACGTAAAGGTGGAGACACCTGTCGCCGTGGCTAATTGCAAGATGTTGGCAGGCAGAAAACTTGCAATAGTGCCTATTCTCCGTGCCGGTCTTGGTATGGTGGAGGGTGTACAGGCGGTTATTCCGGCGGCGAAAGTGGGGCATATTGGGCTCTACCGTGACCCTGAGACCTTGGAACCTGTGGAATATTATTGCAAGATGCCCAGCGACATAAGCGAGCGTGACGTCTTTGTTTTAGACCCTATGCTTGCCACAGGCGGAAGTGCCTGTGATGCCATAAGAATGATAAAAGAGCGTGGCGCCGTAAATGTTAAATTTTTAGGGCTTATCGCCGCCCCCGAGGGGATTGCACGCTTGAGAAAAGAGCACCCAGACGTGGATATCTACTGCGCCGCCTTGGACGAAAAGCTGAACGAACACGGCTATATCGTGCCGGGTCTTGGCGATGCCGGAGACCGTATTTTCGGCACAAAGTAATTTGGGGTTGATTAGGCGTGGGGAGAAAAATTATATAAAGCAAAACAGAGGGGCTTTCATAAAAAGTCACTCTGTTTTTTTGTGTATTGTTAAAAATTTGTTTTAAGTTATTTAAAAGTCACTGTAAGTTATTTTAAGCCTACTTTAAGTTATTTAAAAACTTATCATTATTTATCTTTAAATTTGCCCTAAGTTATCTTTAAAGTAAATTATCTTTAAACCTACCCGAATTTACCCCTTTAAGCACCGCTGCTGTGAGCGTAAAACCTCCCCCTCGCCTACCCTATCACAGTTGTTTTGTATATATATTTTTTAAAAATTGCTTTATATGATTTTTTAACTTATCGCTGTTTTGTCCATAATATTTTTCTTTGACAGCCAATCTTTGCCGTCTACCAAGCGGCACACCATCATACTCGCCACAGTGTCTCCACAGGCGTTTAAGCAGGTTGCCGGAGGGTCTACCAAAAATCCGATTGTGGCTATTAAAGGGAAGGCTTCAGGGGGAAATCCCATTAAACTCACTATGAGCATCTCCCCCACCAATCCGCCCCCGGGCACTCCCGAAAGGACAACTCCGCTTAAAATAGCTATGAAAATCGAGAGCACATAGGTCTGTATCCCCCCAAAGTTTTGACCGAATATTCCATATAAAAACGATATTTTAAGTATGGCTGCCAGAACGCTTCCGTCCATATGTATGGTCGCCCCAATAGGCAAAATTATATTGCTAATATCCTTGGGGACACCGATTTTTCGGCTTGCCTCAAAGTTGACGGGCAGGGTGGCAATACTGCTCTGGGTGGCAAGAGAGGTAATTGCAGGGGAGATTATATTCTTAAAAAATATCTTCACCCCAGCCATACCGGCGGCAAAATAGCTGTAACCGAAAAACGCCACAAAGAAATACACCACACACAGGGGATAATAAATGAGCATCGCCCTACCGTAAGCCCCTATGAGCTGTGGGCCGAATTTTCCCACCAAGCCGGCAAAGTAAGCCCCTAAACCTATGGGGGCGTACATCATTATCACATCTATCAGCTTCATCATCACCTCTGACATGGCGTTTAAGAGCCTTGCCACAAGGTTTCCCTCCCCTAAACTGCTGGTGCAAAAGCCGAACATCACCGCAAAAACTATCAAGGGCAACATATTACTTCTTGACAAAATAAGGGAAAAATCGCTTACAGTGATAGCTTTTACAATCTGATTTGCCAAGGAGACCCCCTCTTTTTGCGCCCCCATTTCAAGGGCGATATCCACGCCTTTTGCCGGAGGATAAATTTTTACCACCACCAAGACTATCACTGCGGCAATCAGCCCTGTGGCGACGAAAACCATAAGCATATACCCTAAGATTTTCCCCAGCCGTCTCATATTCGCCATATTTCCCACCGCCGAGGCGATAGTCACAAAAACCAGTGGCACCACCGCCGTAAACATCAAGTTCAAAAATATGTCACCCAAGGGGGTGAGTGCCTCTGCCTTTTGCCCGAAAATCAAACCTATAACGCTGCCGATGGCGATTGAGCAGACCAAAATTATGGGAAATCGATAATTTTTCAGCAGTTCAGACTTTGTCATCATTACTCTCCTCTCTTATCATACAAAAATTGTTTTCCTTGTCCAAATGCACCCCCTTGTAGCCCTGTTCCAAAAGCTGTGAGAGTTGCTTTGTGTCCTCCATAGGCACACGTTCCACCCTCTTTGTGCTGTAAATCGGGGCGGCTTTAAAGGTGATTTTTCCGGTGAAAATATAGTGGGGGACAATATTGTCCAGCCCACGCAGACCCACCAAAGAAAATCCGTCCTCAAACAGGGAATTAAAATCGCAATAGCAATGGGCGCAGGTGTAGTGTACCATAAATTTTTTCTCTGTTTTTGCCCCCTGCATACGCCACAATCGGCTGCAAAGTTGCCATATTCCCTGATTTTTATACTCCTCATCACACCAAATATATCCGCATATGAGGCAGTCTTTTAAATCTTTGTTTAATAAATCTTCAATTTCCCACTTGGCATTATATGTCCTGAAAAACTCCTCTTCCCCTTTAAAAAGCCAAGTCGCCCCCACTATTTTTCCGTTGTGGAACACTCCCCAAAACTCCCCGCACAAGAGCACATTTAAAATAAACTGCCTTGTCACAGGATTAAAATGCAGCCTGTCATAGTAGCTAAAGCTGTTTTCAATCAAATCCACGTCCTGTTTGAAGAGCCTCCTGACTTTGAAGCTTTTCCCTTTCAACTCGCTTTTTTCCACAAAAACACCACCTTATTTATTAAGTATATGCAGGTGATTTTATTTTGCGCACAAAAAAATAAGACCCGTTAAAAACAGGTCTTAAATCGTGGATTATTTTATTAAACTACACTTAAAATGAAAAATATATATCAATCTATGCGCCTAAAGCTTGGCATATGATTTTGCTATCACACACTTTAAGGGATAACAATTATTTCATCATCTGCTCTGACGCCGTTTAAAATTATCTGCTATCCTACACTTCAAAGTCCTCGGGTTTCAGCACCCTCGCCTTGACTAATTTTATGCGATTGTCCACCACTTCCACCACGGTGTAGTGGATAAATGCGTCGTCGTAGGTGTCCCCCTCCTCGGGTATGCAGTTGAGTTTGTCTAAAAGGTAGCCCGACAGGGTCATATATCCCTTGATATTATTGCTCTTGGTGTCTAAGACGGTCTCGTACAAATCGTCCATTGATATCTCGCCCAAAACCGCAAAAACGCCGTCTTCAAGCACCTGCACAAACTGGGTGACCTCGTCGTGTTCGTCCCAGATGTCCCCGACTAACTCCTCCAAAATGTCCTCTAAGGTCAAAATTCCGATGGTGCCGCCGTACTCGTCTGTGACCACCGCCATATGCACCTTATTTTTCTGCAAAACGTGCATAATATCGATGATTTTTTTCTTTGGAGGGACGTAAATACAGGGTTTTATCAGCTGGGTGATATCAAATTCTTCGCCCTTTATAAGGGTGGCAAAAAAGTCTTTTTGGTTTATTACCCCTACGATATGGTCGATTGAATTTTCAAAAACAGGCATACGGCTGAAGTTGTCTTTCAAAAATTCATCTCTGATTACTTCAATGCCGTCGGTGATGCCAATAGCGCAAATCTCCACCCTGTGGGTGAGGATTTCGTCGGCGGAAATGTCGTTGAACTCTATGGCGCTCTGGACCAATTGAGCCTCGTCCTGCTCTAAAACGCCCTCGTCCTCAATCTCATCGATGATACTCATCAGCTCTTGCTCTGTGACCGAAGGGAGCCCTTCTCCCGTGTCGCCCTTGCGTTTCAGCGCATTTTTCATCAAGGTGAGCAGCTTGGTGACCGGGCTTAAAATCACGGACATAGGAGTTAAAACTCCACTGGCAAACTTGATTACATTCTCTGAATTATCATTGGCATAGCTCTTTGGCAGCACCTCGCCGAAGATGATAACCGCCACCGTGGCGACGCCCGTGGCAACGCCCACGCCGCTGTCCCCCAAAAGATTTGTGAAAATCACGGTGGTGAGTGAGGCGGTGAGTATATTAACAATGTTGTTGCCCACCAAAAGTGTGGATAAACTGCGGTCATACGCATTTATCAAGCCCATAGCTTTAGCCGCTTTTTTGTCTCCGTCCTCCGCTTGATTTTTAAGTCTGATTTTGTTAGCCGCCGTCATAGCGGTCTCGCTGGCAGAAAAGAATGCGGATAAACACAGCAAAATGAGCAATATTATAATAGTGGGCCAATAGGATTCCAAGGTCGTTCTCCTTATAAATAAAATGTGATATCAAATATTAATTGTAAATATAAATACCACATTAGGTTGTAAAAGTACAGTGAATATAGTATACTATATTCTGATATATTTAGCAATTGGACTTTCCCTTAAAACTGTGTAAATATTGTAAAATTTTGGATTTTTAATATAAATTAACGAGGTTATTATGCACAAAAGAGTTAAAGACTACCTTACAAACAGCACTATAAGCAATATTGTCACCGTCTCGGTGGGGGTTTTGCTGTTTTTGGCTGTGTCGAATTTTTCTGTGGTTCGCAGCTCTTGGGACAGATATGTGGGGATTTTATCCCCCTTTATCTGCGCTTTTGCCCTGGCTTATGTGCTGAATAATCCTGTGTCTTGGTTTGAAAGAAAGGTTTTTTACTCTTTCAAAAAGAAAAAAGCTCTCTCCATAACCTTGGTATATTTAATTGTTTTGGGGATTTTATGTGGGCTTTTTACGGCGGTTATTCCACAATTAGTCCAGAGCCTCATCTCGGTGGCAAATGCCCTGCCTGAATATTTGAGCTCCCTTTCAGACGCTGCCAACCGATTGACCCAGCTTTACCACATCGACCCTCAAATAGCTATTGAATTAGAAAATTTGTGGACAAACATTGTCAAGGCAGCCACGGAATTTGCCTTGGGAATAATCCCTCAAGTGTTAAACCTCTCGGTCTCGGTGGGAAATATGGTGGTGAAAGCCCTTATGGTCTTGGTCGCCTCTGTATATATGCTCCTTGGGAAATCAAGGTTGACTTTTCAGATAAAAAAGATGGTTTACGCCTATTTTAAAGGCACACAGGCTGACCGATTGGTGGAGATTGTCCGCCGCAGCAATACAATCTTCGCCGGATTTATAAGCGGAAAAATCTTGGACAGCTTTATCATCGGGGTGATTTGCTTTGCAGGTATGCTCTTTATTTTCTCCCCTTACGCAACCCTCATCGCCGTGATTGTGGGGGTGACAAATATGATTCCCTTCTTTGGTCCGTTTATTGGGGCAATCCCCTGTGTCTTTATCCTTCTTATGGTGGGAGGGCCTAAGGTCGCTTTTGTCTTTACGATTTTTATAATTATTTTACAGCAGTTAGACGGAAATATTATAGGGCCTAAGATTTTGGGAGACTCCACAGGGCTTTCAGCCATATGGGTTTTAGTGGCTATCGTGGTAGGCAACGGGCTTTTTGGGCTGCTTGGTATGCTTATCGGCGTGCCGGCATTTGCGGTGCTGTACAGCCTTATGTCTGAAAATATTAAAAATAGATTAGCTCAAAAGGGCATAAATGCCGACGATGAGCTCTATGATATCAGCTATGAACAGATTGGATTTGAAGATGATAAACACTAATAGAAAAATTAAAAGGTATATTTTGGCTTTTGTGCTCCTATGTGTCAGCGCAGTTATTACGGTATTTATCAAGGACACGGTGGACTCTCTTAACCCCGAACAATCTTTGCCTATCGCCTCATTTTCCGTGGGGTACACAGTGCCCTATGTGGTGAGGGCGGGCTACACCTGGTCTTTCGGGACAAAAACCGTCCGCTCCCCCTATGTGCCTGCCTCGGACGCACCTTTGGTCTCTTATGACTGTGACCCACAGACACCTATAAACGTCAATTTCTCCGCCCCCTATGAGAGTGTGGCGATATATCAGTCCGTGGGGGCTTTATCGGACGAATTTGTCCCTATGGGAGAAAACCCACAAACTCCGGCAGAAGAGGGCATGTACATCTACAAGGTGGAGGCAAAATTTAACCGTGGGGATATAATGTACTATTTCCTGTTGCAGGTGAAGAAATCCAACCATATTGCGTAAACTGTGAGTTATATTTACCGCAGATATTAAATAGATTAAGCTTAAATTACATAACTGATTTAACCTTAAACTATGGAATAACGCTTCAAGGCGTATTGGGTAAAATTTTAGTAATATCAAATCAAAATATAACAGACTGTATAATAATTAAAAGCGATAAACTCTTGAATTTTCGACAATACTTAAAATACCATAAACACTGAAAATTAAATATTAAAAAATATTAAAAAAGCTGTGCAAAAATGCACAGCTTTTCTTTGATTGTATTCCTGCTATATCCGCCCTTTTACAAAGTGGAGATTGGTCTGATTTTCAATTAAACAAATCTCTTTTCCAGTAAAAATCACGGCTTTTTTATCCACAATTATTAAAATTCTATCCCTCAGAGATTTTGTTTTTCGTGACAAAGCAGCCATTCTTTGTTTGCACTGCCCCCTGCCGAATAATTGCCGATTTTGCCGTCTGAGGGCAAAACTCTGTGGCAAGGCACAATTATAGCGATTGGATTGCTGCTCATTGCACTTCCCACCGCCCGTGCCGCATTTGGATTGCCCGTTCTCTGCGCCAGTTCTTTATAGGTTATGGTGCTGCCAAAAGGCACCTTCATAAGCTCCCTAAGCACCTGTTTTCTGTACTGGGGAACATCTAACCTCAAGGGCAGTGAGAACACTTTTAGGTGTCCGTCAAAATAATCATTCAGCTGTTTTTGCGCCATCTTCAACACATTTGAGCTGGGCAAAACCTCCTCAGCCTGCTTGCCCACATAGGACAACTGGGTTATGTACCCTAAATCTTCAATAATTTTAACATAACCAATGGGCGTGCGCAGAATTGCATAATCCATACAACCCACCTCTTTTCTTCAAATAATAATTAATTATACCCTATAATTTTTAAAATACAACCTATGAAAAATAGATTTATTTGTAACTTTTTTGTGTATTTTATACATACTAATGGGTATTCTTGTCTATGTAACAATGTTCTATTGAAAATATGGGATTTTAAAAGCCAAAGGACGGACTTTCGTCCGCCCTTTTTTATCTTTGTAACATTGTTTTATTGCTATATAAAACCTTACAGCTGTGTGGTGTGGCAATGGTCTCTCAACTGCTGCTGCATATCGTCCAAATGTTCTTTTGTCCAAAGCGCCATAGCTCCGCCGGTGTGTATAAACATAGCGCTTTCGCCCTTTTTCACAAAGCTGTCCCCATTTTTTACCATATCCACAAAGCCACGGAAAGTCTTGCCCGTGTATGTCGGGTCAAGCATTATGCCCTCATTTTTTGCCATAAGCATAATATATTCTCTCGTGGTAGGGTCCGGTTTATTGTAGGCTTCGCCTGAATAAGGCAGGTCGTCGGGGCCATAAGCGATTTTTACATCGTCTTTTGTGACGGTGACGCCCATATGGTGATGCTCACTGATTTTGTTGGCATACTCCACCACGCTAACTTCCTTTGTGCCTTTTTCTGCCGGAGATACGGGAATTGCAATTATATCAAAAGGTGCGTGGAAATATTTTGCACCTAAAATCATACCTGCAAAGGTACCCATTGAGCCCACGGTGCAGATGACGTGGTCGATTTTAAGATTTTGCTCCTTCATCTGTTCCATAATTTCTTTCACAGACATTATGTAGCCCACTGCGCCTAAAAGGTTTGAGCCGCCAACAGGCACTTGATAAACTTTGTCCCCCTGTGCCTCATATTTTTTGACTACCTGGGCGACGGTCTCCTGCATTTTTGAAGGGTCGGCGAGGAAATAAATATCCGCTCCCATCATAGCGTCAAGATTTAAGTTGCCTGACAGATAGCCTGTGTCCTTGCCACTCAAAATCAAAATCGGTTTCAGCCCTAACTTTACAGCCGCTCCCACCGTGGTTCTGCCGTGGTTGGTCTGTGTGCCACCGAAGGTCATAACCGCCGTGCAACCTGTGTCCACTGCCTCTTGGAGAAGATACTCCAATTTCCTTGTTTTGTTTCCGCCAAAAGCAGGCCCTGTGGTGTCATCACGCTTGATATAAAGCTCTCCGGCGCCTAATTCCTTGGTTAAATTTTCCATTTTTTCCAGTGGCGTGGGATAATGACCCAAAGATATTTTTTTGATTTGTTCTACTGACATATTTATTCCGCCTTTCATCACCTTAATTTGTGGCACGGTTAAGCCGTGCCTGTATAAATATAGTATAACACTAATTGGCATAAAATTTCCATTGAGAATATAACCAAAATTATCCCTTTATTTTCGTTGCCGTTAAATTTTTAAGGATAAATTTCTTTAAAAATACACATTTGCCTCTCTTTGATTATTTTTGGCAATAAAAATCCAAAGACTTTCCACCGCCGTTATGGGGCGAGCCTTTGGATTTATTTATTGAATATTTATAAGGTTTTGGGTAAGTTTTGGATAAATGATAATTGATGAATAATAAAAACTTGACTTAGTAAATCTATCTTTGAGCTTGGTTTTAAGCCACTTCCCCTTTTATAAAGGCACAAAATGGTGATTTATTTAGCTATTCTATTCAGCCGACTTTTAAAATCCCTCTTTTTTTGGGCGGTGGCGGCTTCATCAAGGACAAATTTTCCATTTTCAATCTTCAGCAGTTGGGTTTCTTTCACCAAAAAAGGAAAATTGTCAATTTCGGCAGTCAATTTTCCGCCGAAAAACTCTATCACCCCATATCCTTCCCCCACTTCAATCACTGAAAAATACGTCATATCAGCCCCTCCGTTTTTGTAAGCGTGTCCATAGAATAAATCAAATTCCCCTCCTGCCAGGTGATGGAATATTTTAAGCCCAAATCGGCAAAAGTGTTGATAACTTCGCTGTGGGGGTGTCCGTAGCGGTTGTTCTCTCCACAGGATATCGCCACATATTTAGGGTTTAATCTACCCACAAAATCCTTAGAGTTAGAGCCTTTTGAGCCGTGGTGATTTGCGTTAAAAACCGTCACATTGGTAGGGATATTAGGCAAAATAAGCTTTTCGGTCTTGAAACCTATATCACCTGCGTCCACATATGTAAAATTGCCTTGAGTGAACAGGCACGCCACCGATGTGCCATTGATGTCATTTGTGTTATCGGTGTCATCAATAACGCTGAAAACCCCACTGCCAATCTCTTTACTCCAGCCTTTTTTAGCTAAGTATATATCAAACTCCCCATTTTCTGCCTTGGTAAGAAGCTTGTCAAAAAAGGTTGTGGTGGGGAGGTTTTCCTGGCTTAAATCGGGGATTAATACCCCCTCCACCTTGTAGGTGTTTAAAATTTCTTCCACCTGAGAAATATGGTCTGTGTGAAAATGTGTGATGACCAAGAGCTTTATGCTTTCCACTTTTCGCTCTTTTAGGTAGGAGATAATTGATATTCCGTCATCGGTTGCCCCTGCATCAATAAGGCAAAACTCCCCTGCGGATTCTATGAGGGTGCTGTCCGCCTGCCCCACATTCATCACCGTCACCGTGTTTTGATATTTTGCGGTGTCTATGGTTTGCCGTGTTCTTTCTGCGATGTAATCTCCACCGAAAAATATTGATAAAATCAGTAAAATCGCTAAATTAATAGTCAGGCTTTTGTGATGTTTGATGAATTTCTTGCCTTTGTTTTCTGCCATTATCTACCCTTATATAATTATATAATGCCCTTCAGTTATTTTTTGAGTGTTTGCAGTGTCAAGTTGAGGTTGTGGTGCGACGTGCCTCCCCTACCTATTTAAATCAATAAACAAAGTAAATATTTTCCTACTTGGAGTTGAATACCACCCTACTTGGACTTTGGTTTTGGGTTATTTCTGCCTATCTGCTGATTTTTCTTTTGTACTTCTTTCCAGTTTTTTACGGTGGGCTTTCTTACCCTTTGAGCTGATTTTGAAAATTCCTGCTCGCTTTTTGTCCTCTGTGTGGGGACAAGTAAGGGGATTAAATCCTCCCTGTGGGTCAATTTTAATGCCTGTAAAACCGTCTGCCTGTTCCGTGGATTGTAATACTGCAAAAGCGCCCTCTGCATAGCTTTTTCCCCGTTATCCTTTGCCACATAGACCGGTTTTAGGGTGTCGGGGTCAAGCCCCGTGTAATACATGGAGGTGGAAACAGTGCCGGGAGTAGGATAAAAATCCTGTACCTGCTCAGGGCGAATATTGTTTTTGGCAAGATATTCCGCCAGTTCCACGGCATCTTTAACCGTGCTTCCCGGGTGGCTGGACATAAGATAAGGCACCAAATATTGCTCTTTACCCACCTGTTTTGTAATCTCGTAAAACTTTTTTTGAAACTTGTCGTAAACGCCGATAGGGGGCTTACCCATATATTTTAAGGTCTGCTTTGCAAAGTGCTCAGGGGCGACTTTTAGCTGACCGCTAACGTGATATTTCACTAATTCCTTGAAAAACACATCGTTTTTTTCCTGCATAATATAATCAAAACGCAGTCCGCTGCGCACAAAAACTTTCTTTACTCCCGGCACTGCACGCACCTTTTGGAGAAGTTCCAAATAATCGCTGTGGTCCACAATCAGCTGAGGGCAAGGGGTTGGCGCAAGACATTTTCTGTCGGTACACATACCCTGTGTAACCTGTTTTTTACAGCTTGGCAGTCTGAAATCCGCCGTGGGACCGCCCACATCGTGGATATAGCCCTTGAAATGGGGAGATTGTGTTATCATTTTCGCCTCTTCCACCACGCTCTCGTGGCTTCGGCTGGTGACAAACCGCCCTTGGTGCATAGTTATGGCGCAGAAATTACAGCCTCCAAAACAGCCTCGGTTGTGTATTATTGAAAACTCCACCTCCTGTATCGCCTTAACCCCCCCTTGTTTTTCGTATATTGGGTGGGGCAAGCGGGTGAACGGAAGGGTGAATAACTTGTCTAATTCTTTGCGGTAGAGAGGCTTTGAGGGCTTGTTCTGCACTAAGTACAGCTCATCTGTCTGCTTTTGAACCAAAGGCTTTGCGGTGATGTGGTCTTGATTTTCCATCTGCAAATGGGTCGCCTTTGAGTAGCTGATTTTGTCCTCTTTCACCTTTTTAAAGCCTGCGCACTCCACATATCCGTCGGGTAATTCGTCGGCGGTGGCAAGGTAACAGGTGCCCGGAATATCCCTCATATCCCTCACATTTTCGCCCTTGGCAAGGCGTGTGACAATCTGGGCTGTCTGAGCTTCCGACATACCGTAAGACAATAAATCAGCCCCTGTGTCCACCAAAATTGAAGGCATTACATCATCAATCCAGTAGTCGTAATGGGCGAAACGGCGCAGTGAGCCCTCAATGCCCCCGATGATTATAGGCAAGTCGGGGTACGCCTGACGTGCCAAGCGAGAATAGACCGTCAAGGCTCTGTCGGGGCGCTTGCCCTGTCTGCCACCGGCGGAATAATCGTCTTCGGTGCGCCGACGTTTTGCCACCGTGTAATGGGTGACCATACTGTCCACGTTTCCGCTGCCAATCATAAAACCATACTTGGGTTTTCCAAATTCTTTGAAGCTCTCACAGGAGGTAAAATCCGGCTGCGCCAAGATGCAAACCTTGAAGCCCAGCGCCTGTATCAGCCTTGCGATAACGGCTGTGCCAAAGCTGGGGTGGTCCACATAGGCATCTCCCCCCACCACCACAAAATCGGGCTGGGATATGCCTTGGGCTAACATTTCCTCTTTTGAAATAGGTAAAAATTCTGTGTACATATGGCTCACTTTCCCGTTTGGTTGTAAGGTATTTAACCTTTTTATAAATTTTCGGAGATTATTTAATTGTTATTTAATGACTATAACACTAAATCAAGCAACTTTAAAACTGACTTTTGGATAAAATTTCGGCGAGTGCTTAAATTCGGCTATTAGTTAATTACTTAATTATCAAACCTTTTATTTAAACAATTTTAAGCGATTATTTGCTTAATTAACCTTTTATTTAAGCTAAACAATTTTAAGCAAGTTTAAAAAAGCTTTTTAACTGCTTTTTCAATCATTTTGGCTCAAGGTCATCTCTAACCACTGATTTTTTGTTATGAGGATTTGCCGTGGCTTAGAGCCTTCATATCCGCCGATAATCCCCATGGCTTCCATCTCGTCCATAATTCTCGCCGCCCGTGCATACCCTAATTTCAGCCGTCTTTGAAGGAGTGAAGTGGACGCTTGTCCCGCCTCCACCACCGTCTCAATCGCCTTGGTGAGCATCTCGTCTTTTTCTTCGGAATTGCCTTGGGCGCCGGAATTTTTCTCTTTGGTCGCCAATTTTTCCATATTATCTATCATCTCTTGGTTGTATTCCGCCGTGAAATCTCGTTTTATAAACTCTATGGTGGCAGAAATTTCTCCGTCACGCACATAGGTGCCCTGCACTCGGGTGGGCTTGCTCGCCCCCAAAGGCAAAAAGAGCATATCGCCCATTCCCAAAAGTTTTTCTGCGCCGCCACCGTCCAAAATTGTACGGCTGTCTATCTGACTTGAGACGGCAAAGGCAATCCTCGCCGGAATATTTGCCTTTATAAGCCCTGTTATCACGTCCACAGAGGGGCGCTGGGTCGCCACGATTAAATGTATTCCCGCCGCTCTCGCTTTTTGCGCCAGACGGCATATATAGTCCTCAACTTCTTTGCCGCTGACCATCATCAAGTCCGCCAGCTCGTCGATTATAACGGCGATATAGGGCATTTTGGTCAATTCGGCATCGGTTTTACACAGGGCATTGTAGCCCTTAATATCACGCACCGAGTTCTCGGCAAAGAGGCGGTATCTTTTTTCCATCTCCGCCACCGCACCACCTAAAGCCCCTGCCGCCTTTTTGGGCTCGGTGACCACAGGCATCATCAGATGAGGTATTCCATTGTACTCCGCCAGCTCCACCACCTTTGGGTCGATAAGGATTAACTGCACGTCCTCGGGGCTGGATTTATACAAAAAGCTGGTGATAATTGAGTTGACACAGACGGATTTACCGCTGCCCGTAGAGCCTGCGATAAGCAGGTGAGGCATCTTTGTAAGGTCGGTTACCACCACGTTGCCTGCGATATCCACCCCTAAAGCTATGGTCAAGGGGCTGTTGGCATCACGAAACTCCTTGCTGTCAAAAATCGTGCGGATATGCACAGAATTGCTCTGCTTGTTAGGCACTTCTATACCCACCGCCGCCTTGTTTGGGATAGGGGCTTCAATCCTCACCCCACTGGCGGCTAAATTAAGCGCCAAATCGTCGGCTAAACTGGTGATTTTGCTTATCTTAACCCCTGCCAAGGGCTGTAATTCATATCTGGTGACCGAGGGACCTCGGCTGATGTCTATAATTTTTGTCTGAACGCCAAAGCTTGCCAAGGTGTCCACCAAGAGCTGTGCGTTTGTTTTCAGCTCATTTTGAACATCGCCCTGATTTTTCACCACCCCTTTTTCGTAAATGCTGATAGGTGGGTGCTTATAAATATACGCCTTTTGGGTGTGGGTAAAATCCGTAGCCGTCTCGCTCAAAGGCAGTATCTCCGCCTTTTCCGCCGCCGTGAGTTTATTCTCCTCCCTCTCTTTTTCGCTTAAAGTTTTAGGTAAAATATCCTCTTTTGGCTTGTCCTGTGGCTCGTTTAGATTTAATTTGCGCATTATGTCGTCAATTTTTTGCTGTTCTACGCTCTTCTGCATCTGAATTTCATCAAAAGTCGCCTCCACAGCAGCGCCCACATCACCCTCAAACACGTCCACCGAGGGTTTTTCATCTATGGCAAAATCGATTTTTCTCTTGGAGGTTTCCGCTCTTTCTGCCTCCTGCTGAATTTTAAGCTGCGCCTTTTGCTCCTGCTTTACAACCCTGTTGGCACGATTTTCTTCTATCTGTTTTGAGAGCTCCTCTTTCTGCTTTTGAGCCCCCTCCTTGGTCTTTAAATAGATGTCATAAGGGGTGGTGTCTGTGAGGAACATAAAAAACGCCAGGGTCAAGACGGATATGGTGATTTTTGCCGCCGTCGCCCCAAACAGCTTCATCAAGGGCAGTGCGATAACCCCTGCAAGCAGACCGCCTGTGAGAGTTTTTGTCTTGGCGATAGTGTGGAGTTCCATTGCTCTCTGGGCGAAAGTCGCCCCTGCTACGTCCCCTACAAAGAAGATGTGAATAAGGCTTGACAAGAGCAAAACAAATCCAAACGCCTGGAACATTTTCCACTTGACGGGCTTTGCCGTCGCCGTCAAAACCGCTATGTAAAAAATCACAATTCCAACTATATAACCTGAAAAGCCGAATATTCCAAAGAGGAAATTCAGCCTAATATATTCCCAAAATTTTTCTCCCGGCACGAAAGCCATCGCCAAAACGATAGCCCCCAAAGCGAACATAAGTATGCTCCACCCACGGTTTATCTCCGCTTTTTTTATGGCTTTTTTTGAGGGTCTGCCCCGTTTTTTCGGGCTTTGAGAGGTTTTGCCCGTCTTTTGCTTGCTGTCCATACACGCTCCTTGAGACTTTTGCCCCAAATTTTCATCTAAGGCTATGTAGCTTTGAGGGACTTGCCCCCAAGGCTTTTGTGTCAACTTACTTTATCTTATATGATACCATATTTTCCCCCGATTTAAAACAGTTATTTTCGCTTTTCTATCTCCTCGTACAAGAAATTCAGTGCGTCGGACAGGTATCCGATTTTGTCTATCAAACCCACCTCCACGGCTTGAGTGCCGTTTAAAACAGTGCCTACGTCCATTATAAGCTCCCCTGTTTTCATCATAAGCTTGGTGAATTTTGCCTTGGAAATTTTGGAATTTTTTGCCACAAAACCGGTTATCCTCTCCTGTATCGCCTCTAAATAATCCATGGTTTGAGGCACGCCCAAAACCGTTCCGCTGTGGCGCACAGGGTGGATTGTCATGGTCGCCGTGGGGACGATAAAAGAGCGGTCCGCCGATACGGCTAAGGGTATTCCGATAGAGTGTCCGCCCCCTAAAACTATGCTGGCGGTGGGCTTGGTGATGCCGCAAATCAGTTCTGAAATTGCCAGCCCTGCCTCCACATCTCCCCCCACCGTGTTTAAAATTATCAATAGCCCCTTGATTTCCGGGTCTTCCTGAACGGCGATAAGCTGGGGGATAACGTGCTCGTATTTGGTGGTTTTCGTCTGGGCGTTCGCCTCAAAATGTCCCTCAATCTGCCCGATTATAGTCAGGCAGTGGATAGGATATCTGCCTTTCGTCCGTGTTATCATACCGTCCTGTTGGTCGCTTTCAGCCAAAGCTTTCTCCTCGTCGCCGGTGGTTTCCTGTGTATTTTCATCATTTGTTATCTTATTTTTCATAAAACAAGCCTCCTTTTGCTTTTAATAGTCTTATTATTGCCGTTAAAAATAAAAAATACACATATAAACGTCTAAGGGCAAATTGACAAACCATAATAATATAGTATAATTTAGGTATAAAAAAACCTAAAGGAGAGGTGATTATTTCTATGGCAAACTTTAAAGCATCTTTACCTGTAATTCGCCGTTTACCACGATATTACAGATACATCAACGATTTGAAAAACAGCGGTGTCACCCGAGTTTCCTCCAGCCAATTGGCTTTGATTATGGGCTCTACCCCCAGTCAAGTGCGACAGGATTTCAACTGCTTTGGCGGTTTCGGTCAGCAGGGCGTGGGCTACTCTGTGGAGCTTTTGCACACAGAACTTGAGAATTTGATTTTTTCTTCTTCAAACTTAAAGGCGGTTTTGGTAGGTGCAGGCAACTTAGGTGTGTCCATCTGCAACTTTGTTTTAAACGAGAATATGGGGGTGGATTTAACAGGTATTTTTGACAATGACCCTGTGATAATCGGCAAAAAGCTCCGTGGTGTGGAGATACAGCCTGTGGACTCCTTAGTGAGCTTTTGTGTGAGCACAAAGCCCGACATAATCATCGTATGCACCCCAAAAGAGGGGGCAAAAGAGCTTGCTCCACAGCTTGCCAAGGCTGGGGTAAAGGGGATTTGGAATTTCAGCCATTATGATTTCAGCGTTTTTGACAAGAGTTTAGTGGTGGAAAATGTGCATCTCCGTGACAGCCTTATGGCGCTATCCTACCGTGTGTCCCACAGTGAGCAAGAGGGGTAGCTATGGCAAAGCTTTATTTTAAATACGGTGCAATGAACAGTGGAAAATCCACAATGCTCATGCAGGCGGCATACAATTACAAAGAGCGTGGTATGCGTGTTGTACTTATGAAGCCTAAAATCGACGCAAAGGGCAATGATATGATAGTGAGCCGATTAGGGGTGTGTGAAAAGGTGAATTATCTTATTCAGCCCTCTATGGATTTATTTCAGCTTATTAAGGAGGATATCGCCCAAAATGGTATTTTGAGCTGTGTATTCGTGGACGAATGTCAATTTTTAACTTCAAAACAGGCGGAGGAGCTTTTTTGGCTGAGTGTAAAATTGGACGTGCCTGTTTTATGCTATGGATTGCGGAGCGATTTTTTGACCAAAGGATTTGCCGCCTCTACCAGACTTTTGGAGCTGGCGCACAGCATTGAAGAACTAAAAACTATCTGCCGATGTGGGCGAAAAGCTATGTTTAACGCCCGAAAAGAGGACGGGGAATTTGTGTTCCGTGGGGAACAGGTGGCGATTGACAAGGTGGGAAACGTGGAATACGAGTCCCTGTGCCCGAAATGCTACTTAGAGGAAAAAGAGAAATTTTCACAAAAGTGCTGATTAGCCTTCAGCGACGAGCCTATGGGAGATTTTTTATATATGAAATGGAGCATTATTTGCGATTCTTCCTGTGATATTTTGTCTCTTGAGCATCTCTCACCTGACACCGATTTTTCTATTGCACCCTTAAAAATTTTAGTGGGAGGAGAGGAGTTTGTAGACGACGAAGGGCTAAATAGGAACGCTATGTTAGTTTCTATGGCGAACTTTAAGGGCGCTTCCTCCACTGCCTGCCCCTCGCCTTTTGAGTGGACAAGCCGTTTTGAGGCGGCGGATTACAGCATTGCAATCTGTATTTCCAGCGAGTTAAGCGGCACTTACAACTCCGCTTTGACTGCTAAAAATTTGACCCTGGAAAAATTCGGCGAGAAACGGATTTATGTATTAAATTCCAAAGCCACCAGTGGGACGATGGTTCTCTTGGCGCAAAAAGCAAACGCCCTCATCGGCTGTGGCTTGAGCTTTGATGAGGTGATAAACGAATTGGAGCAGTACAACAATACAATGCAGCTGACCTTTTGCCTTTCCACCTATGGTAACTTGATAAAATCCGGTAGAATGTCGGCTTTTTCAGGGGCTATGGCATCGGTTTTAGGCATAAGAGCTGTGGCGAAAAAGAGCCCCAAAGGGGAAATTCAAGTCATTTCAAAACAGCGTGGAGACGCAAATACCTATAAATTTATGGCAAATCAAATGGCGGAATTGAAAAACCTCAAGGCTTGCAAGGTGATAATAAGCCATTGCCAGAACGCTCAAGGGGCGCACAAGCTGAAAAACGCCCTAAAAGAGCTGCATAACTGTGTGGACGTGCATATTATTGAGACCCGTGGGTTGTGCAGTTATTACGCCGGAGTGGGGGGAATTATCGTCTCCTACTAAATTTGCGCCCATTATGGGTCACGGATATGGACTTTAAGCTAAATTTATTGTGACTGTTTTATCCTCATAATTTATGAAAACATTATATGCAATAAGCCCCCCGATTTAGTCGGGGGGCTATTATTTTGCGGTTAAAATTAAGACTGCCATTTTATTATATAAAATAATTTTTTAAGATTTTAATTTTGCCTGTTTATCTTTTTATTTCTTCACCGGTTTTGGTGTCAAAACAGGTGGTCTCCCCTAAAAAGAAAAAAAGTTTTTCATTGGAGGGTTCATAAAAAATGCCTGCCCCCCTTTGCAGAACATTTGGCATACTCTCTTCTTTGAGGGTTTCTTTATTGATTTTAAATAATTCATTATCAGTGGTCAAATAAATATACTCACTATCGTAAAAAGGTCCTATAAAACCTATGGCGGCATCAGCCTCTTTTATTAATTTTCTGTCACTACTTAATATATCCACTCTATAAAGACTGTAAATATTTGGATTAACAGCTTTATTTGATAGATAAAACACATATTTATCGGTATAGTTAATGGAATTTAAAAGTATATTTTCATCTTCTTTAGAAAATAAGGTCTTCTCTTTTTCAGGGAGTTTAATATAAATCCTTGCCCCTTCATTTTCATTTTTTTTAGTGAAAACTGTCCCATCGCTCAAGATGCGTTTTTTAAGTATATCTTTGTTTTCAGCTTTGAAAGAAAGGTTATGGGTATCAATATTATAAGGCGTATCGCTATACCCGGAAACTAAATATAACTCATTATTATAGGTGTAAAAGCGAGGTAAGGTATCTGCATAATTTTCATTAGACTTATCATTTATTGGGCTAAGGTCTGCTTTCAACTCATTTTCGCCATTGGTGTCCATTGAAATTATATCATTTTTTATAGTTATATAAAGCCTGTTATCAAAATATTCAATAGATGAAATCAGAGCATTTTCCCTCCCTTTTACAGTGTAAATATCTGTGCTCACATTGTCTTTTTTAGACATCTTATAAACGTCTAAAATGCTGTAATAATAAATAAATGCCTCATCTTCTGCAATAAAAGAATTTTGGTTGTTATTAGAAATCAGCGCTGATTTGTCTATTAAAGTCACCTTATTGTCCTTCTCTGCGCAGCCTGTAAAAACAAAAGAAATCATTAAAATAAAAACAATAATTTTTTTCATCAGCAAATCCGCCCTTCTACAACTATATTTTAATTTCAGAATAACATATATACAAATAAATAGCAATCAATGCCTTCCTTTAGGCTGAAAACATCTTTATCAATATTGCGCTATATTTTATGCAAAAAAACACCGTGGCGAAAAAATCGACACGGTGTTTCTTGTGTTTTTATTGATAGTGGCGAAAATTTGCACCTTCTAGGCGATTGTAGGGT
>JAVVVT010000011.1:0-23672 GCA_036652515.1 Oscillospiraceae bacterium | reverse complement strand
ACCTTATGAAAGGAGAATTTCTATGTCTTTGGAGCTAAAAGAGCAATACCGGAAAATATACACTTTTTGCTACCATAAAGTTAAAAATCAACAGGTGGCAGAGGACTTGACACAAGAAACCTTTCTGAAATATTTTTCCGTCACCTCATACTTGGAAAAGGGCAAACAGTTAGCCTATCTATACACCATTGCCAGAAACAATTGCAACGATTATTACAGAAAGACCACCACGGAGCAGATAGATGAAAATATCCCCTCAAAAGACGTTTTCAATGAGTTCGAAAAAAGCTTTTCCATAAAAAGTGAAATTTTAAAGCTAAGAAAAGACGAGCAGGAGCTGCTGCTTTTGCGTTTTGAAAATGAGCTTGGAATAGGGGAGATAGCCACATATTTAGGGATTTCACGCTTTGCGGTACATAGGAGATTGACCGTCGTGTTAGGCAAGTTAAAACTCAATTTACACAGGGAGGATTTTTATGAATAAAAGGTTAAAAAATCAAATAAAAACTGCATTTACTCCTCCGCCGCCAAAAAACTCAGAGGATTTTTTAAGGGGATTAAACTACCCCAAACAGAGCATAAAAGACCTACTCATCACCCAGACAGGGTATATAAGCGGCTACTTTTGGGGGCTGTCGGCACTCTTGGGGCTGGTGTGTTTTATGATGATAAAAAACAGCTCACAGGCACAGGAGACAATGGGATTTTTGTCCGCCGCAATGCCTTTTTTATCCCTTTTGGGAATGTGTGAGGTATACAAAAGCGTGTCCTATAATATGGCGGAGTTGGAGCTTTCCTGTAAGCATAATTTAATGCAGGTCACTTTGTTTCGGATTTTTATAGTGGGGGGAGTGTCTTCGATTTTTCTTATGACAATGGTCTTTTTGTCAAGGAATGTGGGCTTTGGAATATATCTAAACGCCCTGTATATGACACTTCCCTTTCTGCTCACAAACTACATCGCCATATTTATAGTAAATCATCTGAAAATCAAAGACGTGAGCCTTGCCTGTGGTGTGTCCACGGTGCTTATCAGCGCTTTGCAGGTGGTGTTAAGCGAGAGGGCAGTGGTGTTTTATTCCCAATCCGTGGGGGTTTACTGGCTGATTGCCACGGTGATTGTGAGCCTGTTGTCCGTGGGAGAAATATTAAAAATTAAAAGTAGAGCGGAGGAGATAATATGGAGCTGAATATAAACAAGCTCACAAAGCAGTATGAAAACAAGATTGCCGTTGATAGATTTTCCCTGAAATTATCCCAAGGGGTATACGGTTTGTTAGGGAGCAATGGGGCAGGAAAAACCACCCTTATGCGTATGCTCTGCGGAGTCCTCAAGCCCACAAGCGGAGAGGTGGATTTTGATGGCATAGCCGTGAGTGAAGAAGAATATCGTGATGTCCTGGGCTACTTGCCACAGGATTTTGGGTGCTATCCCAACTTTACGGCGATGGATTTTCTGCTCTATATGGGCAGCTTAAAAGGGCTGACAAAGCCCCGTGCAAAGGACAGGGCAAAGGAATTGTTAGAGGCGGTGTCCCTCTCCTTGGTGGCAAACAAAAAAATTAAAACATTTTCAGGAGGAATGAAACAGCGTTTGGGGATAGCCCAGGCGATGATGAACAACCCTAAAATCTTGATTTTAGACGAGCCCACCGCAGGTCTTGACCCAAAGGAGAGGGTGAAGTTCCGCAACCTTATCTCAAAATTAGGCAAGGACAGGATTGTGCTCCTGTCCACCCATATCGTCTCCGACGTGGAGAATATAGCCTCCACCATATTGGTGATGAAGGACGGACAGCTTATTCACAAGGGCACTTTAGAGGAGATTATCAGGGTTATAGACAACAAAGTATATGAGTGTGTCACCGACGAAAATACGGCGGAGCAGCTCACAGGAGAATATACCGTTATAAGTACAAAGCAGGAGGGTGCGCAGGTGATTGTGCGCTTTGTCTCACAGGGTATGCCCTCAATTCAGGCGGTGCCAGTGAGGGGTACGTTAGAGGATTTGTATTTATATTATTTCAGCGAGGTGGAAAAATGAACAATTTTTGGGACTTAGTGGGCTTTGAATACAAGAAGATATTCCAAAGAAAAAGCACTTTTATGGCGATTGCCTTTTTGGTGGGGGTGATAATCCTCTCCTCAGTGGGCTCTGCTGTGGGCGGTAGGCGCTACCACTCATCAGAAGGGGGTATGTCAGCGGTTGCCGCAGGCAGATTAGACAAGCAGGTGAGGGAGGAAAATAAGGGTGAAATGGATATAGGGCATATTAAACAGGCGATACTGAACAACGCCTATATGACAAGTCACCAAGAAAATTATATCCAAAATGATTACGGAAAATTCTTGAAAGACGATGCCTATATCAAATACGTCTTGCCCTATGAAAATGAAGTGTACTTGATAAATTTGGTCTACGAAAAGGACATATCCCTCCTGTCCACCGACGGGTACAGACTGTACAACCAAAATAAACCTATCGACCTTTTGACTGTGGAAGACGGGGAAAATTTTTACCCCAAGACAAAACAGTTTATCTCTTCTATGATAGGTATGGGCAGGGATTTATCCCCCTCACAGGAGAAAAAGCACCAAGAGCTGATAGAAAAGGTGAAAACCCCTTTTACCACAGGATATTTTGAGGGATACTCTAAATTCTTGTTGCAGTTTGACACTGTGAGTATGGTGCTGCTGCTTGCTCTCGCTATCTGTGTCATACCGATTTTCACCGAGGATTTAAGCGTGAAAACCCAGTCGATTATCCTCTCCTCACGATACGGTAAAAATAAATCAATCGAGGCAAAAATTTTCACGGGACTGTCTTTTACGGCGATTTTTTCAATGGCTATGTTAGGCGCTTTTCTTCTGCTTATGCTCACCTTGCTGGGCTTTGAGGGCTTTGATGTGAGCTTGCAGGTGTTTAGCCCAATTATGGATTATCCCCTGTCAGTGGGGCAGGCTGGGCTGGTGCTCTTTGGGGTAACAGTGGCAAGCGGGGTGATGTTTGCAATGATATCTATGTTTTTGGCATCAAAGCTAAAAACAGCCTTTGGTGCTATAATAGTATCCTTTGTCATCTTGTTAATTCCGGCTTTTTTCCCTTTGGGGCATATACCCGATATCTTCATAAAATTCTGCCCTATACAGATGATTTCTTTCTCCACAGTGTTTTCTACAAAATTATTTGAGCTGTTTGGAGTTGCTATGACGCCCATTTCTTTTTACCCCATATACGCCCTTGTGATGACCATAATTTTTATGCCTTTGGCGTACAGAGGATTAAAAAACTCTCAGGTGAGATAGAATAAATTGCAAAAAAAATCCGAAAGATTTCTCTTTCGGATTTTTGTGTATCAAATGAATGTTCTTCTTCCCTTTAGTAAATTACTGATAGGGAAGATATTAAATATTTTGTGTGATATGCAGATAAATATGCGGGGGATAAATTACATAAAGTAGACGTTTTCACGGTCAGGCTTGCCAAAACCGGCTATGCAGTTTGTGACCATCTGAACGTACTGGGGAGCGGTGAAAGCCTTTGCCTTTGTGGGACAGATTGTCACACAGCGGTTGCAGCGCAGACATTTGCTGCCGTCGATATCTTTTACGTTCTCCATATTGATTGCGCCCACAGGGCATTTCTTTGCGCAGAGCTTGCAGTCTATGCAGGCGTCGCCGGTGGAGGGGGTTATACCGCTGGAAGCGCCTTTGCCCTTATAAGGTCTGTTGCCCGGCACTGTGCCTTTTGATAAAGGTTTGCCCTCTTTGGCAACCACCAATTTAATGAACTCGGCTGCGCCCTCTAAGTCTTCCACATTTGGTCTGTGTCCTGCAATTTCGTCTGAGAATGAGTGTCTGCCCACAACGGCACAGGCGCCCACAACAGCAAAACCGTTCTCGCTCATTATGTCTTCAAGCTCCACCAAAGCATCGTCGTAATGACGGTTGCCATAGGTCGCAATGATGACGCAAGGGGTCTTTTCGCCCTTTAAAGCGTTTAGGTATTCAAGGCAAACGGTAGGCAGTCTGCCACCGTAGACAGGCACTGAAACGATGACCAAATCATCGCTCTTAAAACAAGGGGCTTTTGAGGCATCTCTGTCGGAAGGAAGGGTGAAATCGTATGTAACGACTTCTTTTTCCAAAGCTTTTCCCATAGCAACGGCATACTTTTTGCTCACGTTTGTGGTGCTGAAATAGACCAAGTTAACTTTTTTGAAATCCATAATTTTCTCCTTTTAATTTTGAATTTATTCTATTCTAAACCATAATTTTTACAGTTGTGTAAAAATTCAGTGAATATTTAAAGGTATAATTTATTTTCGCACTTATTGCCGCCAAACTGCTTTTTCATCACCTTGACCATAAATTTATGAGGGAGTGAAGAGAAGACCCTCGCCTTTTGAGGGCATTTAACCTCACAGGCGTGACATAGGATACACTTGTTTAAATCCACCTTCTTCACGTCATTTTTATCTATTGCGCCCACGGGGCATACATTTGCGCAAACTTTGCAGTCATTACAGGCGCTTGAAACACTTGATTTCAGCTTGACTTTTATAATTTTGCCCTTGTAGGGTCTGTTGCCCTCAAAGACGACCTCTTTTTCATCGCCACTTAAAATAGTTTTTGCAAAGGCAGAAACCTCTGCCAAATCTTTTTTATCAGGGCGCTCTCCTGCGATGTCGCCGGTGAAAGAATGTCTTCCCACCACGCTCACCCCTGCTATAACTTTAAAGCCGCTTTGGCTCAAAGTGTCTCCCAGCTCTGCCAAGGCATCATCAAAATCACGGTTGCCATAGCTCACCATAGCCACGGCTTTAGCCCCGTTGCCCTTTAAAGACTTGAAATAATCAAGTGCCAAAGGGGCTATCCTGCCAAAGTACACAGGAGAGCTGAAAACCACCAAATCCTCCTTTGAAAATTCGCTGATTAATTCACGGGATTGTACACTTGTTATATCCTTTTGAGAAAATGGCACACCAAAGCCCTCACACAGCGCCAATGCATATCTTCGGCTGACATCTGTGGGGGAAAAATAAACGGCGGAAAGTGACTTAAATTCCATAATATATCTCCTTATAACATCTTTAGTTTAATATTAACACATAGAAGAATTCTGTCAATACGTTACTTGAAAGTGCGTTGAGGAGCTGTATTTTGCCGATAAATCCAAAAAGCTTTCACACAGGCGCAAATATTTTTTATAGCTTAAATTTTGCCGCTCAAAATTCTTTGTCATATAGCAGTTGCACAGGTTTAAAGAAAAGCAATCCCTTGTCTTTCCCCCTAAAGAGGAGAACAAAAAAAGGTTGTTTTTCAAACAAAACACCCCAGCCGTCCGCTCCCCCTCGCCTAAGTCACTGTAAATTTCAAAAGTATTCCCCTGTGGGGAAAGCTTTTCCATCGCCTTTTTCATAATGAAGTCCTGAGCGCAGCCAATCTGGTCGCAAAAGCTCAAAGAGAAATTTTTCTTTTCAATCTTGGTGATGTAGTCACTTATTTCTTTGCAATTTTCGGGTATAATCGACTTAGAAAAATAAAGAAAATTATAATTTTGCAGAGCCTTATATGCGTTAAAGTAGAGCATTTTATAATAGTATTTTTCATTATACTCTTTTGTCATTGTAATCACCTCTTGTTTATTTTATTTGGGTAAAGTGCTATTTGTTACTTTTATTGTTAAAAATAACAACGGAATTTAATATTTATTTAAAAAACTGTGCATTTGTTCGAAATAAGTGTACAAACTGTCAAATAGCCATTTTGCACTTGTAAAATAACTTATTTTAAGGTATTATATTTATGACGAAATCAAAAACTTTAATTAGGAGGATAATAAATTATGGCAAAAATAGTAGTTGAAACATCAGCCAGACATATACATCTCACTCAGGAGCATGTTGACATACTTTTCGGCACAGGCCACCAGCTCACAAAGAAAAAAGACCTTTCACAGCCCGGTCAATACGTTAGCGAAGAGAGAGTTACCGTGGTAGGACCAAGAAGAGAGCTTGCAAATGTATCTATCCTTGGACCCGTAAGAAAAGCTTCACAAGTTGAGCTTGCTTTCACAGATGCACGTTCAATCGGCATCGTGGCACCCGTGAGAGAATCAGGGGACATCGCCGGTTCAGCACCTTGCAAATTGGTTGGCCCAGCAGGCGAATTAGAGATAGCAGAGGGCGTTATCATTGCTAAAAGACATATACATATCACACCTGAAGATGCTCAGAGCTTTGGCGTTACAGACAAAGAAATCGTAAAAGTTAAGGTTGCAGCCGGAGACAGAAGTTTGGTGTTTGATGATGTTGTAGTGCGTGTCAGCGCTTCTTTTGCAACAGTTATGCACATCGACACAGATGAGTCCAATGCTTGCGGCGGCGCAAACATCGGCGAAATTGTTAAATAATTAAAAGCTTTAAAGGCGAGAGGGTAATATCTCCCGCCTTTATTTTTTAAAAGTCAAAATAAACTCAAAAAAAGACAAAAATATTGCCACACTTAAAAAATAAATATGGAGGCACACCTCTCCCACCTTTATTTTTTATAAACGGCTTGAAATTATATTCACAGTATGGTAAAATACAATAGTTACATTAAGGACAGTGCTATCATAGTTTTATTATATATGCAAAGAGAGCGGTACGAGGGCTTGCCGTGAACCATGTCAGGCGGGGAACCGAGCAGCATTAAGCGGCTTTAGCCCTGCGATACTCACCTCTCTTTGCATATATAGTAGAACTAAACGCTTTAGGCGTTGTTATAGCCTGTCCTATTTTAAAATATTCTCAAGGGGGTAATGGTTTGCACACAGCTTTATACAGAAAATACCGCCCAAAAACTTTTTCTCAGGTGGTGGGTCAAAAATATATTGTACAGGCGCTGAAAAATCAAGTTGACAGCGGCAATATCGGGCACGCTTTTTTGTTCACTGGCACAAGGGGAACAGGCAAGACAAGCTGTGCAAAAATTTTTGCCAAGGCTATCAACTGCCTAAATCCCCACGGGGGAGAGCCCTGTCTTGAGTGTGACATCTGCAAGGGTATCGAGAATGAATCCATCTACGACGTTAGCGAGATGGACGCAGCCTCCAACAACTCGGTGGAGGATATTCGGGACGTTTTAGATGAGGTTATGTATCTGCCTGTTATGGCAAAGTACCGTGTTTATATAATTGACGAGGTTCATATGCTCTCCGCCTCGGCTTTCAACGCACTGCTGAAAACCTTGGAAGAGCCACCGCCACACGTTATATTTATACTGGCGACCACCGAGCTGCACAAGGTGCCTGCAACTATACTCTCACGCTGTCAAAGGTATGATTTCACCAAGCTTTCCATAGAGGAGATAGGCGATGCGCTCTTAGACATTGCAAAATCCGAGGATATCAGCTTGAGCCCGGGGGCGGCAAAAACCATAGCCTCACTGGCGGACGGTGCCATGAGAGATGCGATTTCTATTCTTGACACCTGCCTGTCCCTAAACACCGTTATAGATGATGAGTTAGTGGCGAACGTGGTGGGTATTTCAAAAGACGAAGAATTGTTAGCTTTGACAAAGGCGTTAGTGGACAGGGATATGCCCTTGGCACTTCAAAATCTCTTGACATTAGAACAGCGCAGCGTGGATATGAAGCGCCTGTGCGAAGAGATTATCACCCATTTCAAAAATTTACTTTTGGCAAATTTGTCAGGGAGCACGCCCCAGCTTTTAAATATCCCAAAGACTAAATTTGAGGATATAAAAGCCCAGGCAAACACTACCGACCAAGCCTTCATCTCCCATGCACTGAGCTGTTTTACAGCTGCTTTGGAGGCGATGTCAAAGGGTCAAAACACAAAAATCGCTATGGATATAGCGGTGTACACCCTCTGCGCACAGATAGTTCAGCCAAATGTGTATAGAGAACAGCCCGCAAGAGCCACCCCGCCCAAAACTCCCATGAAAGAGGCGCAAGCCCCACTTGTTCAAAATGAGGGGGAGGACAAAGCTCCAAAGGCTAAAAAAGAAGCGCCAAAACCCATTTTGCAGCCCGAGATAGTTCAGGGGGAGGTGCCTGTATCCTTCACCTACTGGGACAAGGTGATAGATGTCATAGGCGATGTGGACATACCCTTCCACTCGTTTATCAAAAATTCCAAGGCGTGGCTATTTGAAAATGTGGTGTATATCGACGGCAGTGAGGGGCTTAACAACTATATTCGCACCAACAAAGAGGCTGGAAATATAGTAAAAAAGGCAATTTTGCAGGTCTGCGGGCGGAGCTACAACATAGGTGGTTATCGCAATATAGCCAAAAAGTTTGAGATAGCTCAAAAAGACAGTTTAAATGATATCATCGCTCTGCGTGACAGCGGAGTTCAGGTGAATATAAAGGATTAAATTAAGGAGACATATAATGAAAGCAAGATTACCACAAGGAATGGGCGGCGGAGCTCAAAATATGAACCAGATTATCAAGCAGGCACAGAAGATGCAGGACGAGATGAAAGAGTTGCAGGACAAATTAGACATCACCGAATATCAAGGTGAGAGCGGCGGCGGTCTTGTGAAGGTTACAGTGACGGGCAAACACGACGCAGTAGCCGTCAAAATTGACCCCAGTGCCATAGATGTTGATGATATTGAGATGTTAGAGGACTTGGTGGCAGCGGCGCTAAATGACGGCATTTCCAAGGCGAGAGCAGACGGAGAAGTACAGATGGAAGGCATAACCGGCGGTATGAATTTGCCGGGAATGATGTAATTATGGCTTCATTTTATGCACAGCCGCTGGAAAGGCTGATTGATAACTTTGCAAAATTAAGCGGAGTAGGGCGCAAGGGAGCCACAAGAATGGCTTATCAGGTGCTTTCTATGGAAGAAAAAGATGCAAAAGAGTTCAGCGAGGCAATCATAGCGGTTCACACACAGATAAAAAAATGCCCTGTATGTCAAAATTTCACAGACAAAGAGCTGTGTCCAATCTGCTCTTCCCAGAGCAGGGACAAAAGCATCATCTGCATTGTAGAAAGCCCCCGTGACGTGGCTACCTTTGAGAGAACCCGAGAGTACAAAGGGGTGTATCACGTCCTTCACGGGTTAATATCTCCCTTAGACGGGATAGGCGCAGAGCAGTTGACGGTTAAAGAGTTGCTTAAACGCATAGGCGACGGCAGTGTAAAAGAGGCGATTATGGCAACCAACCCCACAGTGGAGGGTGAGACCACGGCGATGTATATCTCAAGGCTGATAAAGCCTTTTGGGATAAAGGTCACCAGGCTGGCTTATGGACTGCCCGTGGGTGCATCACTTGAATTTGCCGACGAGGTAACACTTTTCCGTGCCTTGCAGGGAAGAATTGAGATGTAGGTGAGTGCATTGGTAGCCTGTCATATTCGTGGATTATATATAGGCAATATGCGTCGATTAGGGCGAGATATGCTTTATGTCTATAACATATGATAGCCCATAGATAGGCACTATCTGCTATTCGCCCCAACATTTGACATAGCGACCATTTATTATAAAGACCATAAAAATATTTTTGGCAAGAGATAGCCAAAATACAAAAGAGCAAAGGCTTCGATTTTCATCGAAAGTCTCTGCTCTTTTTATATTGTGGATTAAAACAAGTGGGTGAAAAAGTGTCGGTTTTGTAATTTGTGAAGTAAAACAGGTGGCTGAAAAAGTCTCTACTTGAAAATTTACAACTTAAAATGAGTGTGTCAAAAGTATCTACTTTTTAATTTGTGAATAACCCTCACCCCTAAAACGTATCTCCCACATTCCCTCACAAAGCCGTTTCATTCACCGTTATTTAAGGATAATGATTTTCTATCTTCAATCTATAATATAAAATCTGACATAGTATCAATAGCTATCATAGCTCCTAAAACGTATCTCCCACATTCCCTCACAAAGCCGTTTCCACCGTTATTTAAGGATAATCTCTCGAAGTTTTGGATTTTTTTCAATGACCTTCACTAAAATCAGTCCCAGACCAAGGCAACTGAGGGACTGTCCAATTGCCACCGAAAAAGCTTGCAGGGCAAAGACCGACAGGTTAAACCCACCGCTCATCATAATGCACAGCTCGTATCCCACCACTAAGGCATTGATAATAATCGGCGGTATTGCCGAGGCTATGGGCAAACCTTTAAACCTCACGTTCCTCAAATAATAGGTGAGGCAGGCGGATAAAAACGTGGCAAAAGTACCCAGCACTATATCCAGCGCCCCCAAGATATTGGCACCTGTAAAAAGACCGATAAGGTTTGTTATAAAGCACCCCACGCTCACCCCCCAGATATTTGCCGCCCCAAAAATCGGCAGGAGAACCAGCGCCTCGCTGACCCTCATCTGCACAGGGCCATAAGTGATAGGGGACAGTGCCACGCACAGCACGGTGTACATAGCGGCAATCATCGCTTGTTTTGAAATTTTGTTTGCTCTGTTCATCTTTACCTCTTGTTATATTTCCACATCAACCATTGAAAATATATTTTTAAAAATAAAAGAGCACAGAAAGAATTTAGCAATTCTAACTGCACCCTTAGTTGAAAAGCTTTAGATACTCACAAAGGAAAAGCTATAAGGCCTTTGTGGTTTACTTATTTGCCGGTGTAAATTCTTAAATATTTGGCTTCACCAAGCCGTAAAAGTTAATTTGTGCTTGTCTATTTGCCGGTGTAAATTCTTAATATATGGCTTCAACAAGCCGTAAAAGTTAATTTGTGCTTGTCTATTTGCCGGTGTAAACTATGCCCAGACTGTGATTTCCCGCATTTATTGTCACCGCACAGCCTAATTCAAAAGTGCCAAGAGGTGGAAAGCCGATTTCCTTTACACATTCCGAGTAGAGCTCCTTGCCGTATTCTTCGTCGGTGTAACCGATTATGTAATGTTCCAAATCGTCGGTGCGCTCTTTAAATTGCTGTATCAATCCGGGTATTACCATCTTGTCCCCACGGACTTTTTTTACCACGGTGGTATGCCCTTTTATCATAGTAATAATGGGTTTGAAACTGAGCATCTCCCCGGCAAAAGCGGCGGCGGCAGATATTCTGCCTGATTTTTTCATAAATTTTAAGGTGTAGGCAGCCAAAAGGATTTCTGTGCGCTGAAATTTCGCATTGAAATAAGCGATGATTTCTTGTGGCGTAGCGCCTTTTTCAATCATCTCGTCAGCTTGCATTATAGGCCAGCCATAGCCCACGGAGTAACAAGCGCTGTCAACTATGGTGATATTCACCTGTGCATCAGGGTGCTCTTCAAAAAAAAGCTGTCTTGCCATAACGGCGGCATCGTAGGTGGCGCTTGCGCCCTTATTTATGGTCACGACTATTATATCGCTTGCACCATTGTGATACACGCTCTCAAATTTTTCTCCGTAGCGGAGCATAGTTATATGAGCTGTGGAGGGGATTGCCTCACACTTCTCCAAAATTTTATAAAATTCTTTAAAGGTAAAATCCTTGCGTTCCTCAAAACTCTTGCCGTCAATCGTCAAGTAAAAATTCAATATATCAACGTGTTTTAGCTTTGCTTTCAGCGGAATGTCGCAAGCGGAATCGGTTATTATTTTAATATTCAAAAGCTGTCACTCCCAGTCGTATTTCGTCAGGTGACCCTCAGTTTCAAAACCTTCAAAATTCCACTGTCTGAGTATTTCATAAGCGGCAATAGCCACAGTATTGGAAAGATTAAGGCTTCGGATATGTGTCAACATCGGCATTCTTACACAGGAATTTTTGTTTGCAAAAAGTATATCTTCATCAATGCCCTTGTCTTCACGGCCAAAGACGATAAAGCAGTTGTCCTCGTAAGCGACATCTGTGTACTTATTGAGCCCTTTTGTGGTAAAAAAGTAAAATTTACCATTTTGGTTCTTTGCAAAAAAATCTTCTGTGCTGTCGTAATATTGTACACTAAGTTTATCCCAATAGTCAAGCCCCGCACGCTTGAGTTTTTTATCTTCTATAACAAAACCTAAAGGCCCCACTAAGTGGAGCCTTGCGCCTGTCGCTGCACAGGTTCTTGCTATATTGCCTGTATTCTGTGGTATCTGTGGCTGGAATAGAACAATATTTATGGTATTCATAAGTTATCTTTCATCTTTTATTGATTTTGGAAAAGGTTGGCTTTTTTCAGTGCGGGGGAGATGAGCTGGAAGAGTATTACAGAAACCGTCATAGCGATAAGTGCGTTTGTGCCGCTCACCGTAGCTTTCGTAATCAAGATAGCCGAGACAGTCTCCCACGGGTTGCCTAAAAGTATAGCCTGGGTGATGTAGGTTTTGCCAAGGTATAAGCAGACATAGAGCAGAGCGCCGCTGACTGCCGCAAATATATTTTTTGCTGTGGAGGATTTGCCGTAGTGAGAAATAGCACCTGCCGCAAAGCCCATTGCAAATTTCATAATGAAGGTAATCCAAAATTCGGGAGCCCAGATAGGGTCGGTCAAGTCAACAATCATACTTCCTATGCCAGCGGCAAGACCTCCGGGAAGACCGCCGAAAAGCAAGCCGGAAAGCACGCACATAACGTTGCCCAGCTGAAGTGCCGTTTTGCCTCCGCCAATTGGGATAGGTATGCTGAAAAATTTTGTGGCGACAAATACCAGCGCCGACATCACGCCTATGGCAGCAAGGGTTTTAGTGTCAAATTTTGTTTTTTTCATAATGATTATCTCTTTTCTAAATAATTAAGTATTTCAGCACGGACTCAAGATGCACCCCATACCTTGTATCCGAACCTTGATTGTAGGTGACTTCCACGCATTTTTCCACAAATCTCGCAGACTTTTCGCAAGCTGACTTCAAGCTCTCGCCATTTAAAAGGTAAGAGACCAAAGTGCCGCCGAACAAATCTCCCGTGCCGGGGTAAGAGACGGGCAGATAGTTGCACGGAACGCAGAAACTTTCGTCTTTAGCCTTGTCATAGCCCATACAAACCACTCTGCCGTCGGAGAGTTTGGTGCCTGTGATGATTACGCTGGAGTAAATCGAGCCCAGCCGTCTTGTCATATCCTGCGCCTGTTCAAAGGTGAAAACCGTGGCAGAATAATCCTCCCCTAAAAGCAATTTAGCCTCCGTTGGGTTTGGGATTATCACGTCGCTGTGCCTGCATAAATCCTTAAATCCAAGCACTAACTCATCTGTGAGAGAAGAGTACAATTTGCCGTGGTCTGCCATAACAGGGTCGCAAACTTTCAAGCCACTGCCTGCCATTGCAAAGGCATCTTGTACCATTTTCAGCTGCTTGTAGCTGGACAAATAACCGCTGTACACGCAGTCAAATTTCAGCTCAAGGCGCTTGAATTGCTCCAAGCTGTCCATACAAAACTGGGTCAAATCCGCCATTGCAACCTGCCCGAAACCGCCTAAATGTGTGGAGAGAACCGCCGTTGTCAAGGGTACGCACTGTATGCCCATAACCGACAGAACGGGGGAAATAACCGTCAAACTGCATCTGCCTACGCTGGACATATCGTGGATACACAAAGCTTTTTTTGGTGTCATAAGTCAATACCTCTTTGCTCTACTTATATTATATTTTATATTGCCTTAAAATTATTGTTTATTGTGTTAATTGTAAATTTTAGGCAAATAATTTTGTTAACAATTTGTTCATAACTAAAAAATATTACCTTATAAATAATAAACTATCAGATGTGTATAAGTCAAGAGCAGATAGGAAATCACAAAAATATCTCCTTTTTATCCACAGTTTATTATAAAAATATCACAAATAAAAGGTATAAATATATATAAAATACTCACAATAATATTAAAGTACACGGAGGTATAAAATGGAAAATAATAATATTATGAACTCGGCAAAAGTTATGGCGCTGGGAATGGCAGTGGGGGCGGCGGCGATGACCGCAGGGGCTATGTATGTGAACGAAAACAAGGCGGAGGCAAAAAAGACTATGCGCAAAATGAAAAAGACCACCCAAAAGATAGCCAAAGCCGGAGAAACCATGATAAGGGATATGACAGATTAGCTGTATAGTGCTTAAACCCCACCCCATAGGCGAAAAATAAAACAAAACACCGAGAGAGCCCTTAAAGCCTTCTCGGTGTTTATTTTTGGCTATCCTACACCATTAAATCGCAAATCATATTGCTGAGCTGGGTGGGGTTTTCCACGCTCAAGCCCTCTATCAGCCTGGCTTGTGCATAGAGTATCTCGCTGTATTTTGCCAGCTTATCCTTGTCTGTCTCGTACAGGGATTGCAGCTTTTGCGCAATTGGGTGGTTGCGGTTAATTTCCAAGATGATTTCGGCTTTTACGCTATTGTCATTTGGCATACTGTTCAGAACTTTTTCCATCTCCACAGAGACCATACCCTCGCTGGAAAGGCAGACAGGGTGGCTCTTTAGGCGGTTGGTAAATCTGACCCCTTGAACTGATGTGCCAAGAGCTTTTTTCATCTCCTCTAACATATCTTTGCTGCTGTCATTGGCTTCTTTAAGCTCTGCTTTTTCCTCTTCGCTGTCAATTTCTAAATTTTCGGTGCTTATATTGGTGAAAGTCTTGTCTTTGTATGAGGATAAAACTTGAATTACAAACTCGTCCACATTTTCAGTGAGGTAGAGAATTTCATAGCCCTTATCCTTGACCCTCTCGGCTTGGGGGAGCATATCGATTTTATCCACGCTCTCGCCGCAGGCGTAATAGATAGTACCCTGTCCCTCTTTCATTCTGTCGGTGTATTCATCTAAAGTCACAAGCTTTTTCTCCAAAGAGGACACGAACATAAGCAAATCTTTTAGATTTTCTTTATTCATACCATAGTCGGCATAAGCGCCAAACTTCAGCTGGGTGCCAAAGGCGGCAAAGAAGGTCTCGTACTTCTCCCGGTCCTCGCTCTGCAGCTTTACAAGCTCGCTCTTAATCTTCTTTTCAATGTTGGAGGAGATTATTTTAAGCTGTCTGTCGTGTTGCAGCATTTCACGGGAGATGTTCAAAGATAAGTCCTCGCTGTCCACAAGTCCCTTTACAAAGCTGAAATAATCAGGCAATAGGTCAGAGCACTTGTCCATTATCCTTACCCCTGAGCTGTACAGGGAAAGACCTTTTTCAAAGTCTTTGGAATAATAGTCATAAGGGGCTGATTTTGGAATATAGAGCAGGGCGGTGTAGGTGGCTTGTCCCTCGACTTTGGTGTGGATAACCTTTGCAGGCTCTGAGTAATCCCCGAATTGGTCCATATAAAAGCTGTTGTATTCCTCAGGTGTAATCTCGCTCTTATTGCGCTTCCACAGGGGAACCATACTGTTTAAAGTGCGGCTTTCCACCACGTCCTCGTATTCTTTTTCTTCACCGTCTTTTCCGCTGTCCTCTTTGAGCTTGCTGCTGGTCAAATCCATCTTGATTGGGTAGCGGATAAAGTCAGAATATTTTTTCACAATGGAGGATATGCCATACTGCTCCAAATAATCGCCGTACTCCTCATTCTCTGTATCTTCTTTAATGTGGAGGATAATTTTTGTGCCGTGGCTCTCTTTTTCACAGGGCTGGGTGGTGTATCCGTCCGCCCCTTGAGAAATCCAGCGGTTGGCATCGTTTTCTCCAAAGGCACGGCTCTCCACAACCACCTTGTCACTGACCATAAAAGCGGAGTAGAAGCCCACGCCGAATTGACCGATAATGCTCATATCATCTGCCTTGTTCTCGTTTTTAAAGTCCAAAGAGCCGCTCTTTGCGATTGTGCCAAGGTTGTTTTCCAATTCGGACAAAGTCATACCACAGCCGTTGTCCTCAAGGATTAACAGCCGATTTTCTTTGTCGATACTAAGCTTGATAAGAAAATCTTCACGCTTCATATTCACGCTGTCGTCTGTGAGAGAGCGAAAATAAAGCTTGTCTAACGCATCGCTTGCGTTGGAGATAAGCTCTCTTAAAAATATTTCCTTATGGGTATAGATGGAGTTTATCATCATGTCCATCAATTTTTTTGATTCAGCCTTAAATTGTTTTTTACTCATTTTTGTCATTCACCTCGAAGAATATTAGCACTCTATAAGTTAGATTGCTAATTCAGTATATAGCTTTCTGAAATATTTTTCAATAGATTTAACAAAACTTTAACAATTTTTTTAATTTATATGGAAAAATTATCCCAAAGATGATACAATTTAATTAATAAATGAGGTGGAAGATGACACCTCTATCAGGAGGATTAAATTATGATTTTTGAAAACAAGGGCTGGGAGAACACCCCAAAGGTGGCAGAGCTTGTCTGCAAGTATGCCAAGGAGCAGGGGATAAAACACGTTGTCATAGCATCTAAAACAGGGTATACAACTGATATTTTCCTTAAAGAATTTGAAAAACAAGGGGTAGAGGGAGTACACTTTGTAAACGTCACCCATTGCTACGGAGACTTAGGCCCGGGGCAGTGCGAGATGACAAGTGAAAAACGCAAGGAGCTCACGGACCGTGGGGTGAGTGTCATCACAGCCACCCACGCCCTCTCAGGCGCCGAAAGGGGAATAGTCAATATGTTCGGTGGCACCTCTCCTGCAATTTTGATTGCACAGGCGCTTAAAATGCTGGGACAGGGAATGAAAGTGGGGGTGGAAATCTCCCTTATGGCGATGGACAACGGCGCACTGCCTTACGGCGAGGAGGTTATAGCTGTGGGGGGCTGCGGGCACGGGGCGGATTATGCTATCAGCCTTATTCCGGGGCACTCAAACGACCTGTTCAAGACAAAAGTTATAGATATTATTTGCAAGCCACGAATTTCATAAAGAAAAAAATATAGTTAGTGTTTGTTAGCTTAGGCTTTTACAAAGAGGAAATTTGCAGATATTATTTGTTAGATTAGGCTTTAATAAAGACTGAATAGCAGATATTATTTGTTAGCTTAGACTTTCATAAAGAAGTCCGCCTTGCCTATTTCACGGCAAGCATAGCAAGGTATAACTAACGCAGAAAGTCCGCCTTGCCTATTTCACGGCAAGCATAGCAAGGTATAACTAACGCAGAAAGTCCGCCTTACCCTACTTCACGGCTGGTGTGGCGGAAAATAATCGGTATCTATATACACGCAGAATTTTAAGGAGGATATATCAATGAAAAAGCTATTGGGTTTAGCCCTTGCCTTGGCAATGATTTTTTCAGGCTGTGGTGGGGCGCCGAAAGCGCTGGATAAAGACTTGGTGGTGCTCTATACCAACGATGTCCACTGCGGTGTGGACGAGGCGATAGGCTACGCAGGCGTTGCGGCATACAAAGCGGAGCTTGAAGAAGCCGGAAACTATGTGGTTTTGGTGGACGCCGGCGATGCCATTCAGGGTGCGCCAATCGGCACTATGTCCCAGGGCGAGTATGTGGTGGACATAATGAACAAGGTGGGCTACGATATCGCCATACCCGGCAACCACGAGTTTGATTATGGTATGGAGAAGTTTTTAGAGCTCTCAAAAAAGGCAGAATATGAATACATAAGCGCCAACTTCAAGGATTTGACAACGGGTAAAACCGTCTTTAAGCCCTACACAATAAAAGAGTTTAACGGCGTTAAAGTGGCGTTTGTGGGCGCTTGCACCCCTAAGACGGTCACCTCCTCTACCCCAGCCTATTTTATGAATGACAAGGGCGAATTTCTCTATGACTTCTGTCAAGATGACTCGGGGGCAGAGTTTTATGCTTCTGTGCAGACGGCGGTTGACGGTGCCAAAAAAGAGGGGGCAGATTACATCGTCGCCCTCACTCACTTGGGCATTGAGGCGGAGGTCAGCCCCTATATGTCAACCCAGCTCATTGAAAATACAAATGGAATAGATGTAGTTTTGGACGGACATTCCCACTCGGTTTTGGAGTGCGAAAGGGTTAAAAACAAGGACGGAGAATTTGTTCTCCTCTCTTCCACTGGCACAAAATTAAACAACTTAGGTATGCTGGTCATCTCAAAGAGCGGAAATATCTCCACAGGGCTTGTTAAAAATTATGAGACAAAAGATGCTCAGACAGAGGCGGTAATTAAAGAGCTTCAGTCAAAATTTGAAAAAGTTTTAGGGGAAGTGGTGGCAAAAACAGAGTATGACCTTGTGATAAATGACCCTAAAACCGATGTGAGACTTATCCGAAACGCCGAGACAAACTTAGGCGATTTATGCGCAGATGCCTACCGTGCGGCGGCAGGAGCCCAGATAGCTTTTGTGAACGGCGGTGGCATAAGAGCGCCAATCAAAAAGGGTGATATCACCTACAAAGACATCTTGACAGTTCAGCCTTTTGGCAATTCACTGTGTATGGTGGAGGCGACAGGACAAGAAATTCTTGATGCTCTTGAGATGGGCGCAAGGGTTACACCAAGTGAAAACGGCGGATTTTTGCAGGTATCTGGGCTGACTTACAGCATAAAACCCACAGCGAAAAGCACAGTGGAATTAGACGAAAACGGTATGTTCATAAAAGTCGGCGGCGCATACAGGGTGAGCGAAGTTAAGGTGGGAGAAGAAGCCCTTGATTTAGGCAAAAAATACACTCTTGCCTGTCACGATTATATGATAAAAAATGGCGGCGACGGCTTTACTATGTTCAAGGATAATGTGATATTAAAAGACACAATTATGCTGGACAATCAGGTGCTTTTAAGCTATATCACCAAAGATTTAAAGGGCGTTGTGGGCGAGGGGTACTCCCAGCCTTACGGCGAGGGCAGAATAGGCACGGTAAAATAAAATATACGCCTATAAAGCTTGGATTATAAAGGTTAAGGTAAAAAGCTTACCTTTTTAAGGCAAAAACATATCAGGACATCACAGCAAATTAAACTGTGGTGTCCTGATTTTTGTGTTTTTAAATTGGATAGACGTGAAACTTTGCGACTTCAAGTATTTGCGATGAATTTTTGTGAGTTAAATAATTTTATCATAAAACTTTTACAATAAACACCTGTGGTTATTTGTTTTCTCTCATAACTCGGCAAGGATTGCCATAGGCGACGGAATTTGAGGGGATATCCTTAGTCACCACGCTGCCAGCGCCGATGACCACATTGTCCCCAATATTCACCCCGGGCAGAATTACGCTGCCACCGCCCACCCACACATTGTCCCCCAAGGTCACAGGGGCGGTGATAGTCTTGCAAAATTCAAAGCTTCCGTCGGTCTTACTTTGACCAAAGCGCTCAGAGGCGTTTGTGGGGTGAAAAGCTGTATATATTTGCACATTCGGGGCAATCAAAGCGTTGTCTCCAATGGTAATTTTGTTGTCGTCCAAAAACGTGCAGTTCATATTCACTTCACAGTTGTTGCCAAAAAAGATATTCTCGCCGTAATCCACATAAAATGGCGGAGTTATCCAAAGGTTTTTTCCACGCCCTCCCAAAAGCTCATCTAAAATCGCCTTTTTAATTTCAAGCTGGGCGGAATTTGTATTGTTATAGTCTCTCACTAAGTCCTTTGCCTTGTGCCACCGCTCTAAGAGCTGGGCGTCTCCACAGTCATAGAGTTGTCCCGCCAGCATTTTTTCACGTTCTGTCATAGCTTTTTACATCTGTTTATGTAATCGCTGAACAAATCACGGAAAGCCTTCTCCTGTGGCATACATTCAGGGTGCCACTGGACGGCGAGGATAGATCCGTCCTCGTTTTCTATCGCCTCGATTATTCCATCGGTGGCTTCGCCCACCACTTTAAACTCAGGTGCCAAAGCTTTTATCGCCTGATGATGATAGCTGTTTGTGTAAAATTCACGGGAGCCAAAAATCTTTGATAGACGGCTGTGGGGGCTCATTTTCACTAAATGAGTGCCTTCACTGCGTATGGACATACCCTGTTTGTGACAAACTGTCCCAGCCCCTTGGGAGGGAATATCCTGCCATAGGCTGCCGCCAAACGCCACGTTCAGCACCTGCAAGCCACGGCAGATGCCTAAGATAGGCTTGCCCTGTTTTACCCCTTGGTGTATCAAAGCAATTTCAAACTCGTCCTCGTTTTTCCTTGTGGTGGGCGCTTGGGGGATAGGCTGCTCCCCATAGAGCTGTGGGGACACGTCGGGTCCACCGGGAATTAAAAGACCGTCAAGACAGGAAACTATCCGCTGACAGCTTTCAATATCGTATGCCGTAGGCAACAAAATCGCCTCGCCCCCTGCATCTCGCACTGCATTGATGTAGGTGGTTCTTGTGGCGTGAGCATCGCCGTCGTTCATATAAACGGCGGTTATTCCGATTAATGGCTTATTCATAAATCTGCCTCCTTAAAGGTTATTTTTAAATTTATTATACACAAACCTTTAAAAATAAACAATAGATTTATAGCAGTAATGTGAATTTGTCAGGGGTGGAGCTATAAATATTAGACAAATTTTGAGGAGTTTATTTGTTTTATTGTTGTAAATTGATGAAAAATATTGTATTATTTTAGTATAAACAAAGAAAGCGAAAGATGATGAAAACAAAAACAATACACAGCGGTTTTATATTTGCGCTGATACTGATATTTACTCTAAGCACAAAAGTTTTTGCTCAGGACATCAGCTTGAGCAAGAGCGAAATTTTTATAGAAATACCTCAGGGCTCCGGTGCAAAAGTCACCATAGACGATTTAAAGGTCATTCCCAAGACGGCTGGTGTCTTTGAGCTGAAAGAAAAAAACTACGGCACGGGGGCGGTCCCTTTTACAAAAGCGGGGCAGCCTGTAATAAATAAAACTTCGGGGCTTATAAATTTTACCCCCGAGGGCAAAGCCACGGTGAACGGGCAAATTTCTTCATATGAAATAATTTTTACCCCGTCGGATAAAACATTAGATCCAATCGCTTGCACTTTGCGGATTTCTGTTGTGGCGGACAGCAAGGTGATAAGCTTTTCAAAACAACCTCCCAAAACCGTAAAATTAGGGGAGGATATTGCTTTTGCCCCTTATACGGTGATGAAAATCGGGTATGCCAGCGGCAAGCCCTCCACCCAAAAAGACTTATGGGAATGTGAGATAACAGGCTATGATAAAGATGCAAAGGGCGAGGGGGCTTTAGGGACAAAGACGGTCAAGGTCACCGCCAAGGATTTGTCCCAATTGGAGTTTGAAATTGAGGTGGTGGACAAGGTGGTCTCCATCGGGCTTTTCAGCACCAAGAGCGAATACGCTTTGGGGGAGGATTTTGCCAAGGAATACCACTATATTCTGCCCCTTATGCAAAGCGGAATTTCCGCTCCAAGGATACCCCTCACCCACACAGGGGTGTCTGTTGACCTATCAAAATTTTCCACAAAACAGACGGGCAACACCTCAGTCAAAATAAGCTATGAGGGCGCCGTGGTCACAGGCAGTTTCAAGGTAAGGGGGGCGGAGCTCAGGGAAGATATGATATCTATCCCCGGCAGTTTCACCTACGACGGCAAGGCAAAAACTCCCCCTGTGACGGTGGCAAAAATCGGCGGATACACCCCTTTATTAAACAAGGATTACACGGTGGAATATCTAAATAACATAGACGCAGGCAGGGCAAAAGCGGTGGTGAGAGCCAAAGATGGGGGCGTTTTCAGCAAAGAAGCAGAGGTGGCTTTTGACATAGAAAAATGCGATACCTCAAAGATAACCCTGTCCTTTACAAAAAAACAGCGGTACACAGGGCTACCCATAAAGCCTCAATTAAATTTTAAAATAGGTGGGGTGGAAATACCCCAAGACCAATTTATTTTGGAATACAAAAATAATGTATACAATGGAATTGGCACGGCAAAGGTGGACATAATCCCCACAGAAAAAAGCAATTTCACCTCCACACGCACCGAGAGCTTTGACATTGTAGACAACGTGATAACAGGCGCAAGTGAAAAAGGGGAAAAAGGTAAGATATCTTTTGGTATCGGCTCCTACACAGGCGATGAAATTATCGGCAGTGCCAACGGGGTAAACGTGGCGGCAAAAAATGTTCGGTTGGTGTTTTTATCCCCCTCTGAAGAGAGAAAAGAGATGCTTAAAAACCCCATAAATGGCTTGGATTTTAGCGGTGCAAATCTTTTGCAAACTCTTGAAATTCGCCTTTTGGACTTTTCCAATAAAAAAATCACCTTAGTGAAAGATGCCCCGGTGGAAATTCGGCTTTTTTATCCCGAAAATATGGATAAAAACAGCCCTATCAAGATAGTTAAAATCCAGGGTGAGAAAGAAACTTTACTCACCCAAGACATAGAGGCGGAAAAGAGTGAGGATTACTTCTCCTTTTCACCAAAGGACACAGGGCTTTTTGTGATAGCATACGGTCTGCCAAAAGCGGAGAACATAGGCGTTTCATCTGAAATAAAGGACAGAGAAAACAGCGGTTTATCATCTGAAAACAAAGAAAATTCCACCGCCGTAACAGAAAAAAACTCCTCTGTCGCAGATGACATAAGTAAGAAAGGCAAAGGCACTTACCCCTTGATTTTCACAGGGATTTTGCTGATTGTAATAATAGTAATCACCATTTTTATAAGCGTCCAAAATTCAAAAAAAGGTCAAAATAAAATCAAAAGAACCAACGGGAGAATTTTTAAAAAATAGAGCTGCATAATTCTACAAAAAACTATGAAAAATTCAAAATTTATTCACAATTATGTTGACTGTGACCGCCGTAGGTGATACTATGATATTAACTTAACTTTTCCCATTATAATGTAAGATAAATAAAAATTTAGATTTAAATCCCAAATGTTTTTAAAATAAACCACGCCCCCACAGGTTAAAAGGAGAGTATGAATATGGCAAATACAAATAAAAATTTACCCGCTACGGGGGGCGATGAAAAGCCGCAAAAGAAATCCCTGCAGGATATACAAGTGCCAAACTGGGTGGGGGCGGTGATAATCATTGCCTTTCTTGCCATAGGAGCGTTTGTGTATTTTGTGCTTATGCCAAAGGCGGCAAAAGAGACGGATTTGCCCGTTGACGGCGCAAACTCCGGAGTATCATCTCAGGTGGAGGCAGGGGACGCAGTAAACGTGGAAGTCCTCCCTCAAACAGAGCGCACCTTTGGAGAGGACGGAGCAAAAAATCCATTTAAAACAGAGGATTTGAGCACGGTTCTCCTCACGGGGATTATCGAGACTTCAAATGGCAGAATGACAGCCATAGTCGAGACGGGCAACGCCTCCTACATAGTCAACACGGGGGACGTGGTAAAAGATTCAAATTGGACGGTGGAAACTATCACACAGGACAGTATCACCTTTGTAAATGGACAGAGCAGAAAAACCATTTATATGAGCAAAGAATAAAAATAACGTGCAATGTTCGGGAGGACAGACGATGAAAATAAGGACAAAACTGTGTGCGGTTGTATGCACCGTTATAATGATATTCACCTTGGCGGCGATGCCCACATTCGCCTCAAATAATCAAACACCAACGGCGGCAAAAAAAATCTCCGTCAGCTTTAAAGATGCGGATTTGCGAGACGCCCTCTCGGCGATTGCAATGAATATGGGGTACAGCGTGATATTTGCGGGAGCTTCCAGCAGAGTCACCTTTGAATTAAAATCCACCACCCCAGCCGAGGCTTTTGACTATGTGGTAAAGCTTGCGGGGCTGGACTATATAAAGGACGGAAATTCCTTTATAGTGGGCTCAAAAGACTCCCTTATGGACGATTTCGCCAAGACTTTATCCATGACCAGTTTTAACCTGTCCTACATATACGCAGATGTTTTAAAAGAAAAAATTGACCAGTTGGGCTTTGA
>JAVVVT010000010.1:0-23743 GCA_036652515.1 Oscillospiraceae bacterium | reverse complement strand
CTTGTTGTAGGAAATCCAGCACAAATCAAAAAAGAGGATATAGGGTGGTTATAATGATAGATTCTATAAACAAAAAAAATTGTACGGGCTGTCAAATGTGCGAAAGTATATGCCCTGTAAGCGCAATTAAGTGTGTATTAGACAATGAAGGGTTTTGGTATCCTAAGATAGATTATTCAATCTGCACTAAATGCGGAATTTGTGTAAAAAAATGCCCAACTTTATCTGGCAAAACCTATACAGCAACCAATTTTGAAATACCTGATACCTATGCTGCTTGGACAAAAAACGAAAAATTAAGATTAAACAGTACATCAGGTGGTATATACGGAGAACTTGCAAGATATATACTGGAAATCGGCGGATATATCGCAGGCGTAATTTTTGATGACAATTTTGTAGCTAAGCATATAGTTTCTAACGCAAAAGCAGATTATGATAAAATCATAGGTTCAAAATATTTTCAAAGTGATACCAATGGTGTATATAATAAAATTAAAAATCTTTTAATAGACGGTCAAACGGTTTTATTTTGTGGAAATCCTTGTCAAAGCGCAGCACTTTTATCCTATTTAGATAAAGATTATCAAAATTTATATACTTGTGATTTTATATGTCGTGGAAATTTATCCCCCAAAGCATTTAAAAAATATAAAGAAATGCTGGAGAAACAGTATAATTCACCATTAAAGGAATTGCATTTTAAAAACAAAACAATAGGGTGGAATGATTTTGGCACAAAGGCGATTTTTGAAAATGGAGAAGAGTATTTCAAAGGTCGAAACGAAGATTTATATATAAAATCATATATACATTATAATCTTTTCTTGCGTCCATCATGCCTTGAATGTCAATTCAAAAAAATGCCAAGGGTTTCAGATATAACATTTGGCGACTATTGGGATGTAGCAGAAAATGTTGATAAATCACTTGATGACAATAAGGGAACAAGTGTAGTTCTTATAAATAGCGCCAAAGGGCAATATTTGTTTGATTCAATAAAGAAAGATATAAATTATACACTTACAACAATAGAACAAGTGCACAAAGGAAATGCTTGCTTACTTGCAAGCGCTAAAAAAGGCGAAAAGCGAGATGTTGTTTTTGCCAACATTGACAACTATGATTTTGACGTTCTAATAAATAAATTTACAAAAGAATCCATTTTGAGCATAATAAAGGGTAAACTTAGAGGTGTTTTGGGTAAATGGACTTAAATTTAATTTCCTCTAAATACAATGTGAGAAAAATCCTCACAACCGATGTGCCTGACGTATACGCTCTTTGTCAAAGCAATCCGGTGTATTACAAATATTGTCCGCCTCCCGTGAGCAAAGAGCACATAATGGAAAATCTCACCGCCCTGCCAAAAGGCAAAACCTGTGAGGATAAGTATTATATTGGTTTTTATCTGGATAATTGCCTTGTGGCGGTTATGGATTTAATCCTTGGATATCCTAATACCGAGACCGCTTTTATAGGGTTTTTTATGGTCAAGGGCGACTTCCGTCAATAGGGTATAGGCACATCTATCATAGGTGAAGTTTTGCATTATCTCAAGGAGAGCGGGTTTTCTTTTGTGCGCCTTGGGTACGCAAAAGGGAACCGCCAAAGTGAGAAATTTTGGCTTAAAAATGGTTTTGAAAAAACAGGAACAGAAGTGCCAGCAGAAAATTATGTGATAGTTTCTATGGAAAAGCAGTTATAAAATCAAGATACCCTTTAAACTACTTGGCTAAAAATACTTCATCTTCATAAAAACTTCGCCTTGGTGTATGAGTAAGTTTTGAGAAAATTGTCTAAATAGATTGAAGATAAAACCCACTTGTGATAAGATAGTATGAGTAGATTTTATTGAGGTTACCATGAACGATTACATCAGCAAAAAAGAGCTCCTGTCGGAGATGAATATATCTTATGGTCAGCTTTATCGCTGGAAAAGGCTTGGGCTTATTCCGGAGAGCTGGTTTATTAAGCGTGCCGCCGCCACGGGTCAAGAGACGGTTTTGCCACGGAAAAGAGCCTTGTCCCGCATAAACAAAATTTTATACTTGATGGAAAAATACTCTGTGGAAGAAATTGTATCAAAGCTTGCCTTTGATAAAGAAACCCCCGTAATCGCCTTTGAAGGGCTCTATGAGCTGCCTTATCTTTCCACTGAACAAGTTAATGCCATAGGCAATTATTTCAAAAATGACAGCTATACAGCCCCACAGCTACTTATGATGATATCTATGGCAAACGCCGCCGACCAGTCTAAGTTCTCGGTGCGTCAATTTGTGGATCTATTGCGTTTTGCCCTCCCTCTTGCCGAAAAAATCGACAAAGTTGAGGTGAGGTGTATCGTTTTCGCAGCAGGCGGAGACTATCACCTGACGGTTATGGACAGCAATCAGTCCCCTGATTTTGATTACGGTCTTAGGGTGCTGGGGAATTATAATTTTGAAACTATTTGGGAAAAATTAAAAGAAGCCGTGGAATAGGAAAATTCCATAGCTTCTTTTTTTATGTGGTGTATAGGGTTGGACAAAATAAAATTTGTTCCATTTTTTTGAGCGTGATATAGGTTTATCCTTGATTTTTACCCATTTTGCCCTCGCTTTTTACCTGTTTTCGCCTGTTTTATCCTCACTTTTGCCTTGTTTTCAGCGGAGTTACTCTAAGACCTCACTCACGGTGTAGCCTGCATCTTCCACAGCTTTAATCAGCTGTGCTTTTTTATTGGCCGGGGCGCTGACCGTCGCCTGTTTTTCTTCAAGGCTGACTGCTACATCGCTTGTGCCCTCTACCCCTTTAAGTGCTTTTTCAACGTGCATAACACAGTGTCCGCACATCATTCCCTCAATTTTTAAAACCATTTTAGTCTCCTTTTCTATCTGTTTGTCATATAGCTGTGTATCAGCTTCATTTTTTATTTCATCGATTATGGGCGCTGTTGCCTCTTTTGGTAGAGCGGTGATTGGTTGGTCGATTTTCTCGTCCTGTTTTTCCGCTTTAAACAATTTAAGCCTCAATGCGTTTGACACCACAAACAGGCTGGAAAAACTCATTGCCGCCGCCCCAAATATAGGTGTCAACCTCCAGCCTAAGGCGTTATAAAACACACCTGCCGCCAGTGGGATACCCATACAATTATAAAAAAATGCCCAAAAAAGATTTTGCTTAATATTATTTATTACCGCCTTGCTGAGTTTGATTGCGTTGACCACATCTAATAGGTCATTTTTCATCAAAACGATATCGGCGCTTTCCACCGCCACATCGGTGCCTGCCCCGATGGCTACCCCCACATCTGCACGCACAAGCGCCGGCGCATCGTTGACACCGTCACCCACCATCGCCACAGTTTTGCCCTGCCCTTGGAGGTCCGCTATCACTTTTTCTTTGTCCTGTGGCAAGACCTGCGCTATGGTACGGGTGAGGGAAAGTCCTTTTGCAATTCCGTCCGCCGTGCGCTGATTGTCTCCCGTGAGCATTATCACCTCAATACCCATTTTAGAAAGTTGCTCTATCGCCCTCACGCTGGTGGGCTTAACCACGTCCGCAACCCCTATCACCCCTAAAAGACCGCTGCTTTTTCCAAAAAACAAGGGGGTTTTGCCTGCGTCGGCAAGCTCGTCGGCTATCTTTTCATAAGCCTGCAAGGGGATATTATTTTCTTCAAAAAACGCAAAATTGCCGGCAAAATATTTTTCATTGTCCATAAGCGCTTCTACGCCCCTGCCCGGGACTGAATTGAACTCGCTCATATCCTTTGGCTGTATAGCCCTCTGCATTGCAAAATCCACCACAGCCCTCGCCAGCGGATGCTCGCTTTTATTTTCCAGTGAAAGGGCTATCTCCAATAACTCGCTCTCACTTATCCCTACCGGTATGATATCGGTGACCTTTGGCTTGCCTGTTGTGATAGTGCCTGTTTTGTCTAACACCACCGTGTTGACCTTGTGGGCGATTTCCAGCGCCTCGCCTGATTTTATCAAAATTCCGTTCTCTGCGCCCTTGCCTGTACCCACCATTATTGCAACGGGTGTGGCAAGTCCCAGTGCGCACGGACATGAAATTACCAAAACGGTTATTCCGCTGGACAACGCAAACTCAAAGCCTGCCCCTGTATACACCCAAACTAAAAATGTTAAAAATGCGATTGCCATCACTGTCGGCACAAAAATACCGGCAATTTTATCAGCGGTTTTGGCGATAGGTGCCTTGCTGGCGCTGGCCTCTTCCACCAAATGGACAATTTGAGAAAAGGTGGTGTCATCGCCTACCTTGGTGGCTTTTAAGCATATATAGCCCGTCTGATTTATGGTCGCCCCGATGACCTGGTCCCCTATGGCTTTGTGTACGGGTATGCTCTCCCCTGTGATTGCCGCTTGATCCACCGAGGTGAAGCCCTGTGTCACAACGCCGTACACAGGTATCGCCATTCCCGGTTTTACAACTAGGATATCCCCCACCACCACCTGCTCTATGGGGAGAACCACTTCCTCCTGTCCACGGCGCACAATGGCGGTTTTAGGCGCTAAATTCAAAAGCTTGGAGAGAGCTTCGCTTGTTTTTCCTTTGCTTTTTGCCTCCAAGAATTTGCCTAATGTGATTAATGTGAGAATGGTTGCGGCGGATTCAAAATATAAATCCATATGATATTTCGCCACTATCGCCATATCTCCGTTGCCCATACCCCAGCTCATACGGAAGATTGCAAACACGCCGTAAATAAGTGATGCCGACGAGCCCACGGCGATTAAACTGTCCATATTGGGCGCTAAGTGCCACAGGGTGGAAAAGCCTTTTTCAAAGTAGTTTCGGTTCACATAAACCACGGGCAGACAGAGTAAAAATTGTATAAATGCAAAAGATATTGCATTTTTATGCCCTGAGAGAACCGAGGGTATAGGCGCTCCCCACATACTTCCCATAGATATATACATCAGCGGAATAAGAAATGCAAAGGATATGACAAGCCTTTTCTTCATACTTTTTATCTGCTCTTCCACAGGATTTTCTTTGGCTTGGGGCGCTGCTCCCCCTTTAACTTCTGTGGGAAACGCCCCGTAGCCCGCTTTTTCCACCGTGGTCATTATCTGTGTATCGTCTAAAGACTTTTCGTCATATTCTACCTGCATACTGTTGGTTAGCAGATTTACGCTGACTTTTTGTATGCCGGGCAGCTTTTCCACGCTCTTCTCAACCCTTGAAGAGCAAGCCGAACAGGTCATACCTGTCACATCAAATTTTTGTTTCATCAAAACCTCTTTCGTGGGATAGAATGTTTTTTTAAGTGTTATTTCAAAATTTTGCTCATTAAAACCACCAATTCGTCCACCTTCTCATTGCGGTCCTGTTCAGTCTGGGCATTGTTGACACAGTGCTTCAAATGGGCGGTGAGAACCTGCCGATTAGCTGTGTTTAGCAGCGCTTCGCTTGCCATCAATTGGTGGGATATATCAATGCAGTATCTGTCCTCCTCCACCATTTTAATCACTGCCTCAAGTTGACCCTTGGCGGTTTTTAAAAGTCTTAGAACTTTTGTTTTGTCTGCCATCATAATCGTATTCTCCTATATGGATTGTCCCCACCCCCAGTGGGGGGGGGTATGCGCTTATATTAATACTTTTTTTATTTTTTGTCAAGTCATCTAAGTGTAGTATGTGATTTTATCACGGAAATAAAAGTTTACAATATAGCTTGTAGGACTGCTATAAATAATATATACTATATTTATAAAGAAAAACGGGGTGTAATATGGCTGATATAGAAACATTTTTGGAGGAAAAATTTGCTGATAAGGATTGGAGTGGACTGTCCTTAAAACAGGCAAATTTTGAAAGCTGCACTTTTAGCGGAATGGATTTTTGTGATTTAAAAGCCTCGGGAGTGACCTATAATAAATGCAAATTTTTATCCTGCAAATTCAACGGCGCAACTTTTGACCTGTGCGCCTTTTTGAACTGTGAATTTAAATTTTGCGATATGTTTACCACCTGCTTTGCACGGTGCAAGACCACCGGCTCATCTTTTGCGGAAGTGGATTTTTCCACTGTGGATTTGGACGGGGGAAACTGGAGCTACGCCAATTTGCAGTACTGTGATTTTTCTCACAAGTCTTTAAATGAGATAAATTTCACGGGGGCTGACCTGAGAAACGCCGATTTTTCCAAGGGAAGAATAAAAAACTGCGATTTTAGCGATGCCTTGCTCTCCTGTACTAATTTTCAAAATGCGGATATAAGGGAGAATAGATTTAACAATTTTGACATTTATACCACGAATTTTAAGGGCGCAAAGGTGGATCTTGAAATTGCCGTGACGGCGGCGGAGATGCTGGGTGCAAAGTTTATGGGATAAAACCGTGGGCTGTATGCAATCAAATATCTGCCAATGTGTGTGCCGAGGAAAGTTTATGGGATAAAACCGTGGGCTTTGTGCAATCAAATATCTGCCAATGTGTGTGCCCGAGCAAAATTTATGAGCTGAAACTGCGGAATATAGTGCATATTTCAAGGCACAATGCCACAAGGGATTTGTGCGAATTTTTAATGGATAATTTGGAAAGCTTTGATGCAACTCACAGCAATTGATGCCTTGTTTTTTTAAATTTACAGCCCATCTTTTAGCAAGTAAAAGCAAAAATACAAATAATAAAAAACACCCGTTAAGATAGATAACCCATTTTTTACAAGACTGAATTTTCAGCGCCTTGCTTTAAATAAGTTATTTTACCTTAACAGGTGTTTTAATTTACAGAAAAATAAAAATTTTAACTGCCGCCTAAGTACGCCTTTTTAATTGCATCACTCTCGCTCAGCTCTTTGCCCGTGCCACTGAGAACAATTTTTCCCGACTCTAAAACATAGGCTCTGTCGGCTATTTTAAGCGCCATTTCGGCATTTTGTTCCACCAATAAAATCGTAGTACCCTGTTTGTGCAGCTCTTTTATTATATCAAAAATCTGCCCCACAAGGATTGGCGCAAGCCCCATTGAGGGCTCATCAAGCACCAACAATTTCGGGTGGCTCATCATAGCACGCCCCATTGCCAGCATCTGCTGTTCTCCCCCTGAAAGCGTGCCTGCCACCTGGTTTCTTCTCTCTCTCAAACGGGGAAAGCGATTGTAAATATCCTCTATGTCCCCGGAAATATCTCCGCTCTTGGTGTATGCGCCCATCTCCAAGTTTTCTTCTACGCTCATCTGCAAAAATATTCTGCGGCCCTCTGGTACATGAGCCAAGCCTTTTGAGACCAAACGAAAAGCGTCCGTCTTGCTTATATCCTCCTCAAGGAAGGTTATGCAACCGCCTTTAGAGCGCAAAAGCCCTGAAATAGTCTTTAAAATTGTGGATTTTCCGGCTCCGTTAGCGCCTATAAGTGAGACGATTTCCCCTTGTTTTACTTCAAAGGAGACGTCTTTTATGGCATGAATTTTACCGTAATATACATTTATATTCTCTACCTTTAACATTTTTCCTCCGCCTTCTTACCCAAGTACGCCTCGATGACTTTCGGGTTTGCCTTGATTTCTGCCGGCGTGCCTTTGGCTATCACCTGCCCGTAATTCAAAACACATATACCCTCACAAATGCCCATAACAAGGTTCATATCGTGCTCTATAAGCATTATTGCGATTTCAAAAGTATCTCTTATTTTACAGATATTTTCCATCAATTCCGCTGTCTCCGACGGGTTCATACCTGCCGCCGGCTCATCTAACAAGAGTATGCCGGGGTTTGTGGCAAGAGCCCTGACAATTTCAAGGCGCCTTTGAGCCCCATAGGGCAATGAGCCTGCCTGATGATTGCAAAGCTCCTCCATTGAGAAAAACGACAACAGTTCTCTCGCCCTCTCATTGGCGGCTCTCTCCGAATTTGAGTAGCCAAAACCGTGGGTGATGGAAGAAAAAAGATTGGTGCGGATATTGTTGTGCAGTCCAATTTTCACATTGTCTAACACGCTCATATTGGAAAAAAGGCGAATGTTTTGAAAGGTTCTGGCTATTCCCATCTTGCTCACCTGCTCGCTGCTCTTGCCTCGAGTGTCGTAACCGTCCAGCAAGATTGTGCCTCTGCTGGGCTGATACACATTGGTCAAAAGATTGAAAACCGTGGTTTTTCCTGCGCCGTTTGGACCTATGAGCCCACAAATTTCTGTGCGACCCACCGCTAAATTTACGTTGTTCACCGCCGTCAAACCACCAAAATCTATTCCTAACTGGTGGGTTTGCAAAATTGGGATTTTATCCACATCTTTCAAGGGGACTATGGCATTGCTGGGCAAGGGTACCATTCTGCGTTCAGCCATATTAATTGTCCTCCTTTATTTTTTGTCTTCTTGCCAATTGCTTTTTTATAAATCTGGTGGGGGAGAGCTTGTAGCGCAAAAGCATAAACTTTTCGCTTGAGCCCAAAAGCATCATAGTGATAAGAACCACTGCATAAATCAACATTCGATAGTCTTGGAGCGGACGGAGCATCTCGGGCAAAACCGTGATGATTATCGCCGATAAGACACTGCCACGGATATTTCCCATTCCCCCCAGCACGACAATGACCAATATCTCTATGGATTTATTGTAATCAAAAGTTCCTGCTGTCATAATTGAGAAATTATGTCCGTAGAGCACACCTGCCACCCCTGCGAAAAACGCCGAAATGACAAAGGTCATAAGCTTGTAATTGTTGGCACTCACCCCCACGGACTTTGCCGCAATGGAGTTGTCACGCAGCGCCATTATCGCTCTGCCGTGTTTTGAATCCACCAAGTTCATTATTACAAATACTGTAATTATGACCATTGCAAACGCCCAGTTGAAGTTTGAATCTTGAGGTGTGCCTTTCAGCCCTGAAGCGCCGCCTGTGAAATTGAGGTTGATGATAACGCTGCGGATAATCTCCCCGAAAGCGAGGGTGACAATGGCTAAATAGTCGCCTTTTAAGCGCAAAACAGGTATTCCCACAATCAAGCCAAAAATTCCTGCCACAATTCCCCCCACTAAAAGTGCCAGAGGAAAACGCAGTGAGGAGGGCAGTATATCCTTTAAATAAATGGAGAACAAACAGCCTGCATAAGCGCCCACCGACATAAATCCGGCGTGACCCAGTGACAGCTCTCCCAAAAATCCTATGACCAAATTTAGGGAAACCGCCAAAATAATATTTACACATATAGGCACTAACAGACTTTTTAACTGCCTGCTGGCACCCCCCGTCAGGGACATATATGTCATCAAAATAAATCCTATTATCAAAATGGCATAGGTTACAAGGTTGCTCTTGGTTGATTTTTTTAAATTTTTCATCTTTTCACCTACACCTTTTCGTTGGTTTTTTTGCCAAGGAGACCCGTGGGTTTAAAAAGCAAAACAACGATGAGGACGCCAAAAACTATGGCATCTGAGAGCTCTGTTGAGATGTACGCTTTTGCCAAGTTTTCGATTATTCCTAGTAAAAGCCCTCCCAACATAGCCCCGGGTATGCTGCCTATCCCCCCAAAAACCGCCGCCACAAAAGCCTTTATACCAGGCATTGAGCCGGAATATGCGCCTACAAAACCATAGGTCACCCCATAAAAAACGCCTGCCACGCTCGCCAGTGCAGAGCCGATGGCAAAAGTGATGGATATTGTTTTGTTCACGCTTATACCCATCAATTCCGCCGCCTGTTTGTCCTCTGAAACCGCTCTCATCGCCTTGCCCATACGAGTTTTGGTGATGAACAGCCCCAGACAAATCATAATGCTCGCCGTTACAAATAGGGTCATAACGCTCTCGCCTTTTATGGTGAGCTGACCTATATGTATAGGGGCAATATTGATGATTTTAGGGAAATTCTTTTGATTTGTGCCAAATATCAACTGCGCCAAGCTCTGCAAGAAATAGCTGACTCCTATGGCGGTGATAAGCACCGACAGGGGAGGGGAGGAGCGCAGAGGCTTATATGCTATTCTTTCTATCAGCACGCCGATGACAACGCAAACCACCACGCTCAATACCACGCCCACTAAGATAGGCAGACCAAAGCCGCTTATAAATACTATTGCGGAAAATGCCCCCACCATTATGATGTCACCGTGGGCAAAATTGAGCATCTTTGCAATCCCGTACACCATTGTATAGCCCAAGGCTATCAGGGCGTAAATACTGCCAAGACTCAGCCCGCTGATTAAGTTAGAAAGAAAATTCATAATAATACTCCGTGTTTGACAGGTTTATTCGGGCGGTTAATACTGAAGAATAACTCCTGTGTATGACCGCCCAAAAACCTTGATTTTACTTTTGATTTTCAAAGGCAACGTATGCGCCGTCCTTGATTGTTACTGCTGTGGCTGTCTTTGCAGGCTCGCCGTCCGCTGTCCACTTCATAGTGCCTGTAACGCCCTCAAGTGTGAAAGTTGTCATGGCTGCCACCATTTTTTCGTTGAAATCTGCCGCTGTGGGCTCAACTCCCGCAGCTTTGAAAGCCTCTGAAATTGCATAAACCGCATCGTAACCGTCTGCTGCAAACTGGTCTGGGACTGCGTTATATTCTGCTTTGTAGGCAGCTGTGAACGCCGCTGTCTTAGGGTCTTTTGAGTCTGCTGCAAAAGGTGTCAAAAGCATAACGCCCTCTGTGGCTTTTACATTGTCTGCACCGATTTTTTCGATTATTCCGTCAAGTCCGTCACAGCCGAAGAATGCGACTTTCAAATCCATACTCTGTGCCTGTGTCAAAACATACGCCGCCTGCTGTGCATAAACGGGCAAGAACAAAAGGTCTGCGCCTGATGCTTTTACAGCCTGTAACTGGACTGAAAAGTCTGTGTTTGACTGGTCTGTGTAAGCTTGTTTTTCAACAACTTCAAGTCCGCACTTCCCTGCCTGCTCCACAAAAGTTTCGGTTATTCCGGCTGAATAGTCATTTGATTTATCATAGATTATGGCAACCTTACCTGATTTGCTGATGGCATTTTTAGCGATAAAATCCGCCGCATAAACGCCTTGGTCCGGGTCTGTGAAGCAAACACGGAAGCAGCTGTCATACTGTGTGCACTCTTTTTGTGAGCCCGATGGTGTGAGCATTAAAATGCCGTCTTTTTTAACTTCTTCAGTGATTGCTATACACGCCCCTGAGGTAACTCCGCCAAGGGACACGTTCATTCCTGCGTCCATTAAACTTGAGTACGCCTGTACCGCCTGCTGTGTGTCTGCCTGGTCATCTTCCATTCTGACTTCAAAATTGTAGCCGTTCACTCCGCCTGCTGCGTTGATTTCTTTTGCCGCAAGCTGTGCGCCCTGTTTTACTGAGATGCCATAGCTGGCATTATCCCCTGTAAGCGGTCCGCTGCCGCCTATGAGCAAGGTCTTTCCTTTGGCTTCGCCCTTGTCACCGCTTGAGCAGCCTGTGAGAGCTCCTGCCAACACTGCTGTTGCTAAAAGTACGCTTAAAAACTTTTTCATTTTTCTACCTCTTTTAATAAAAATATTTGTTTTCTGATTTACGCCTTCAAAAAGCCTTTCGGGCTCTGTGTATAGGCTATATATAAAGCGAATTTTACGCCCTATAACAAAATAAAGGCTGTACCCAGCAATTGAGTACAGCCTTGTTTGTGAATGACACATTCTACAATGGCGATAATCTCTTTACCGGCGATATCCTGTTTTTATCAATAGTAATAATGACGCAAATAATGACGCTGATAATGACAGCGCCTAGTAGGCTTAGTATTGATAGGGATAAAGCCAAAAAGAAAGTGCATACCGCACAAAAGGCAGCATGCACCGAATTATTCATTTTTGCAGATGAAGAGGCGTCAGACTGACAACCAGCCTGATGATTATTTCTGTTCATTTTTGATGTGTAACAGTTTGTCATAATCTTGCTCCTTCTTGTTTGTCCGTATTATAAGCCCTATACTTTCACAATGTCAACAGAAAATTTATTTTGTAACTTTTTATTGTAAAAAGCTATAATTTGAGCTTTGAATGCCTCTTCTTATTGTGTGATTGCACAATCAAATCAACTTGTCAGGCTGAATTTATCCCAGCAATTCTTTGGCGTGTTCCATTCTCTTTACTATGGACACCCCAAATAGACAGGGTTTTTCACAGGCGCCACAAGGTATACAATCCGATGCGTGGGCGGAAAGTGCCTCCTATTGGGCTTTTAAGCTGGTGGGGGTTTCAAAATAGACGAAGCTCAAAAAAGCACCAATCATTTCTGATTGATGCTTTTTGCTACGCTGTAATTTTGTATTGAAAATCCATTGCCATTTTATTATTAATTTTGAAAATCTTCCAATTTTTTATCTAAAACAAAGTTGAAAGTTTTTTCTTTTAAATATTCTATGCTCTGCCCGTCCTTAGTGGTAACAGTGCCTTGATATTTTAAAATTGTCTTGCCGTTATCAATGGTTGCATATATGAATACTTCTTTGGGGGCAATATAATTTTCGTAAATATCGGTAAAACATTCTTCGTTCCACTTATGTATTTCATCAACACGCTTATTGAAGATATCCGGCTCTTTCATTATTGGCGACCAGCCCATACCAAAATGCTCTACATAATTATCTGTACTGCGCACCCTACATTTGCTAATAGTAAAGTTTGCCGGAACATAACTATTATATGCAATAATACCCAAAACAATGATAATCACAAGTGCTACAAATTTGAATACCAATTTCATTATGAATCTCCTTTGATATTCAATAGTGCAATTCCAGCACTTGCAAGACCTATCCCAAGAAGCATTACAGCTTCTTTTACATCGATTGCATTTAATATAGACATAACGGCAACTGCAACGCCCATTGCAAGAGGAATTGCCTTAGAAATTATGTTAATAATTTCTTTGATAGATTTACTGCTATTTAGGTCAACATTGTTTTTTGATTGAACCAAATCATCAACCGAAATATCTAAAACTTCAGCCAGTTTCGGCAAAGAATTGATGTCAGGGCAAGAAATATCCCTTTCCCATTTTGATACAGCCTTGTCTGTAACATTCATTAAATTAGCAAGTTGGAGTTGTGTCATTCCCTTGTCTTTTCTTAACGACGAAATCATCGTACCAAGTGTTTTGTTTTTCATAATTATTCTCCTTCATATTTGATGATTTCATTGTAAATCATTACCACGCTATTACTCAACCGACCAACAGTTTAGTTGCGTAACAGTATAGTTTACCTTTGGTTTAGTTAATGAAACTATATAAATAATCTTTATACCACCATTATAAGCTAAAAAGAAAAGGTTGACAAATTCATTGCTGAAATCTGTCAATCCTTTTTGACAAGTTTGGTTAATAAAGATGCAATGCCAACTTGCTTAAAATGCTCATAACAAGAACAACAATATAGTCACAATGACAATTAGCTGTATACCCATTATAACCCAGCTCCATGCATTGCCTAAATTCATTGTCCACGAGGAAATGCCTTTTCTCCGCACAAAAATATTAGTGTCCTTGCTATTGCAATATATTCTTCCAGACATATGTTGCCATACTTCTTCTTGCGTATATTTTCTTTTCACGATAATTCTCCTGTACCTAATATAAATAATCTTTATACCACCATTATAAGCTAAAAAGAAAAGGTTAACAAATTCATTGCTGAAATCTGTCAATCCTTTTTGGAGCTTGTGATCCGATTCGAACGGACGACCTGCTCATTACGAATGAGCTGCACTGCCAGCTGTGCTACACAAGCATATTCTGTTGTACACAGCTTAAATCGCCGCTCTATTTCATAAATCCGCCCTTAAATATGGGATATTGTGCTTTATATGATACACCAAACGGGGGAATATTTCAAGTTTTTTATGAGTTTAACTCTATTTTTCTAAAAAAAATATTTTTACAAACAATTTTCACCCTAAGAGTAAAACAAATCATAAAAAAGCCAAAAATGCCAACAATATTGAAAATGACTTTAGGAGGAACATATGAAGCAGCGCCGTGTATTTTTTGCCAGCTTTTTAATCACATTTTTCCTTATGCTCTGCGCCTTTGGGATACTTTACCTTTCAATGGACGTCATTCCCAAAGAATCCGCAAAGGACAAGGCAGGCATAGCCATAAACCAGCCCGGGATAGACGACAGCAAGACAATTCTGTTGTGTGTGGGGGAGGAGGACTGCCTATTTTTCTTTCTGATAAAGCTGAATGCCCTTCAAAACAAAATCAGCATAATGGGTATTTCGCCCTCTTTTCCTATGACAAAATCTTCCCACACCTTGGCTTACAGTATGGAAAAAGCCGGGATAATGCAGTGTGTTTATGATTTAAAAAATGAATTTGAACTGTCCATAGACTATTATCTGCATTGCAATTTTGAAACTATCGCCACAATCTTAGAGGATTTCTCTGATTTTGGGGTGGGTGAGTTAGGGGAAAATCTGCCTGAGGGTGTAAAAAAGCTACTGATTAAAGGGGCTGAAAAATTGGATATAAACAGTCTTGCCAACATTGCCAAAAGCACCGGCGAATTTTTGGACAATCAGGTGGGGCTGGGATTTTTAAACGAGAGCGCCTATATACTCATGAAGTATAATTTAGCGAAATTGCCCCTGTCCGCCTCAGAGCAGATACAAAAAAATTACAGCAAGATAAACACCAGTCTCAACGTCATCTCCTTGGAAAAATTAGAGACAATAGTAAACTTTTTGATTAAGAGCGAGCCAAAATATCTTCGTGACATCATCACAAGGGAGGAGACAGACGCCTTAAAAAAGGTGGGTAAACTTTTTAAAGAGTAGCTCTTTGCAGATTTGTATTTTTCATAAGGGCAATAAAAATATCGATTTTTACATGGATTATAACAATATAAAAGGGGAGAGCCTAAAAGTAAAATTATAGGTTTTTCCCTTTTACATTCAACATATTTTCAATGACTTTTGCACACAGCTTTGTTGAAATGAGAGTATTATACATATGAAATAGTAAAATTTAATCCCAAAGGGTAATATATTTCAAGGTGTTTTACTCTAAGTAAAGTTTTCCACATAGTTTTCCACAGGCTGTTGAAAACTATTTAATCCTTTAAAGTCGCTCACAGTAATAAAAAGCTGATTTTTGCCAAAAAATGGCAGTTGAAAAGTAAAGTAAAATATTACTCTCTGTAAAACTATAAAGTTATCAACAAATTCCACAGAGTTATCAACAATCATCAATATATGACCCATAGATTTTAACAACTGATAGTTTTATGTTGAAAACTCTGTTGAAAGTGTTGATAACTCCACTATATTTTGTGAAATTATTTACCTTCAATAGGATATTTAGTATTTTTTGTGCCTTAGAGGTAGAAATTTAACCATATGTAGTGTAGAATGTATCTATAAATATAAAAATAGGTGGGTGAAAAAGTTGGAAAACGTCCTTAAAAATCACAAAATTGACCATTTCGGCTGTGTTAGTTTTCAACATTTAAACACTTTTGATGTTCGTTCAAAGGCAAAAATACCACCTGATTGCCAGGGGGCAATCGCCATAATTTTCCCTTATTACAACAAAAGTGCCACTCTTGGCAACGTAAGTGCATACTGCGCCGTGGAGGATTATCACCTAGTGGTGGGTATGAAACTAAAGTCCATATGTGAGGATTTAAAGAGCCTGTACCCCGATTACAATTTTGTCCCCTTTGTGGACGCCTCCCCCATTGACGAAGTGGATTTGTGCGTAAAAGCAGGTCTTGGAATAAAAGGCAAGAACAGCCTTCTCATAACTCCTTGGTATGGCAGTTTTGTTTTTATTGGCGAAGTACTCACGGATATGCCCCTTGACACCGTGCTTTTCAGCCCTGATTTTTGCATTGACTGCGGAGCCTGTGCCAAGGCTTGCCCTGGGGGTGCAATAGGGGAGGGCGGCATTTTAAAAGAGCGGTGCGCCAGCTTTATAAGCCAAAAAAAGGGTGAGCTGACACAGGAGCAGACCCAGATTCTCACGGGGGCAAACACGGTTTTCGGCTGTGATATCTGCCAGATGGTCTGTCCGTACAACAAACCCCTGCTCACATCTGCCCTTGCTATGGAAAAAAATTTATTTTCCGAAAATATTGTAAATCGAGTGGACAAGCAAATCCTTGAGGGCGAGTATAAGTCCCGTGCTTTCGGCTTCAGAGGTGAAAAAGTTTTACAGCGAAACTTGCAACTTTGGGAAAAGCACAATCTTTGATTGAGATATTCAGACAAAACAAAACACACCTCAAAGGCGTACCGACTCCATTTAAGTTAGTTTTTACCTCTAACTTTTGGGGCGCTACACACTTTTAGGGTGTGCTGTATTTTATACTTCTATAATAAATGCAAAGTTTTTATTTGCTCTCATCGCTATTAAGATGTGTGCCATATTTATGTCTTTATAATAAGTGTCGGGGTAAATAGCGAATAAAACCTTTTACTACTCTATCCTATTATTACACCCATTTAAAGGTAAACTATAAAATAGGAAGAACAGCCTTTTATTACTGCTGCACAACCTCGGGCGCCATAGTGGCAAGCCCCTTGCGCAGAACCTCGCCTTTTTGGACTAAGGCAGGTCTCAAGGTCTTATTGCTCTCGCCCTCTAAAAATTCAAAATATTTCTCGTTACCCTTTGAGTATGGCACTAAAATCACGTCTTGCGTTGCCAGATAGTGCTCCACCTCGTCCAATTGCTCCATGGCAAAATCAGGTTGTCCCGAATATTTTGCCTCTAACAAAAATGCGAACAGGTCTAACTCCTCCCCCTGGATTGAGGTGTCTTTGAAAGCGGACTTGATTTTTAGCTCCTCCGCCTCCTGTTCCATAAGTCGGTCTATTTCTTGAATTACAAGCCCTAAACGCTTTACTAAATCATCTCCGTCAACGCCCACTTCCACCACGGTTTTAACCCTTTCCTTTTTTCTGTGAAAGAGCAAAAAACCCGATATTATCAGAAGTCCACAGCCCACTGCAATGAATAGCAACCAGCTTTTCGCCTCTTGAAAAGAGATGTTGTTTATGAACATATAATATCCCACGCACAGCCAGATTGCGCACAGACCAAGCAGCATAAAAATCAAACCCGGCAAGGGGCTTTTTTTCTTGGGCTGCTCTTCGCCGTCCTTATAGGTTTCCCATAGTTTAGTCTTGTTGACGCTTTCTATCAGCGGAAATCCTGCTTTTGCCACCGCCACAAGACCTGTCAGTTTATCGCTTAAAACCTTGTGGGTGACAGCGCTCAAATACTGGTATTGCATTGTCTCAAAAGCCTCGCTTATGACACTTCCCGTCTCATAAAGGCTTTTTGATTCTTTAATTCTTTGGCTCAAAGCCGATTTGCGACTTTGATAAATTTCCTGCATTGTCATAATATTTCTCCTATTTAGGGTTTATAACTTTATCATATAACACATGGGTAAAAATTACAACTGTATATTTCAAAAATTTATCTATAAAAAGAGTATGTCGGACAGGTCGCTGAACTGTTTGAGGCACAGCCTTTCAGGGCGCACCATAGGATTTTCTCCGATTGATAGGAGGGCGCTTTCCACCTGAGGTTTTGGTATTGAAAGGGTGGAAGCTACGCTGTTCACAAAAGTTTTTCTTCTCTGCTGAAAAGCCGCCCTTATGAGCTTAAACATATTTTTCTCGTCCTTAGGGCACACTGTGGGCTGTTTGTTCACGTCTAAGCGTATAACGCTGCTGGTGACCTTTGGAGGGGGGAAGAAAGAACCCGGCGACACATTAAAACATACCACAGGAGTGGAATAATAATTCACTGCAAGGCTGATTGCGCCGATTTCACGACTTTTTTCCTTGGCGCAAATTCTCACCGCCGCCTCTTTTTGCACCATCACGGTGATGCTCTGTATATCTAACTTGTCCTCCAATAATTTCATTATTATGGGGCTGGTTATATAATAGGGCAGATTGGCGCAAACCATAACCTTCATATTAGGGAACTCATCTGATATGAGCTGTGCCAAATCTACCTTGAGCACATCGCTGATTATGATTTTAATATTGTCAAACTCGCCTAAAGTTTCTTCTAAGAGGGGCAACAGAGAATCATCTATCTCAATCGCCACAACTTTTTTGGCACGCAATGCCAACTCTTTTGTCAACACACCTATACCCGTGCCGATTTCAATCACGCCACAGGTTTCATCTATCCCCGAATACTCCGCTATTTTAGGGCATATTCCGGGATTTACTATAAAGTTTTGACCAAATTTTTTATCAAAAGTAAAGCCGTGACGGCGGCTGAGCTCTTTTATATAGGACAGGTTGGTGAGCTCTTTACTCATTGGCTTCAAATTTCATAAAAGGGCGTGGGTACAGGGCAATCACCGGCTCTATCACCATCTCGCCGTTTCTGCCTGCGCTGATGATAGGGGTGGTATTTACATCAAGGGCAAACTCGCTGATGACCTGTCTGCAAGCTCCGCAAGGTCCCGATTGACCCGGCTCGTCTCCAGCCACCACCACAAGACCCAAAAACTTTGTGCAACCGGTGGAGACCATCTTGAATATTGCGGTTCTCTCGGCGCAATTGGTCAGCCCATAGGACGCATTTTCAATATTGCAGCCGTTGTAAATCACACCGTCTTCCCCTAATACGGCGGCTCCTACCTTAAAATGTGAATAGGGGGCGTAGGCGTTTTTTTGACCTTCCCAGGCGGCGGCGACAAGCTTATCAATTTGTTCTTTGTTAAGTGGACACATAATATTCTCCTTAAAAATCTGTTAATTTTAGTTTTGCGCCATAAATTTATGGCTGTATCTTTAAGTATTTGACATTTTTACCCACCTTTTGTGAATATTTCAGCCCAATACCTTATTATGTGGATAGTATAACATATTTTATAAAAATTTTCATTGATTATTTTTGAATTTTAAACTAAAATAGTACTATTGTATAAAATTTATTCTCAAGGAGGTTTTTATGAGACAAAATAAAATAAATTATTATCTTGATATTGCAGAAACTGTTTTGGCAAGGGGTACCTGTCTGCGCAGGAACTACGGCGCAATAATCGTCAAGAACGACGAGATTATCTCCACCGGCTATGTAGGGGCACCCAGAGGCAGGAAAAACTGCTGTGATATAGGCAAATGTATACGCCAAGAGCTGAATATTCCAAGAGGGGAGAGATATGAGGTATGCCGCAGTGTACACGCCGAGGCGAACGCCATTATCTCAGCCCCACGCCACGAGATGATGGGCGCTACAATGTATCTGTGCGGCAAGGAGATGGACACGGGAGAGTATGTAAAAAATGCCAATAGTTGCTCTATGTGCAAGCGTATGATAATCAACGCAGGGATTAAAAATGTGATAGTGCGTGACACAAAAGAGACTTTTAGGGTCATCGACGTGGAGAGCGAATGGGTCAACAGCGACGAGAGCCTTGAGGGTATCTTTACATATTAAAAATGTTTTTAGCAGAGTTAAAATTATTTGCCCGTTAAAATATCTGACAGACGAAAAGCCAAGTCTTTATTAATCCAACAGCTAATTAATTCAATTCTTATTTATTCCAACTGTTGTTAATCCAAGCCTTGTTAAGTCAACGGTTATTTAATTCAATTGTTATTTAATCCAGCCCTTTTTAATTCAAGTGGTATTTAATCCGGCTGTTATTTATTCCAATTGTTATTTACAAAATATCACACTGTCCAAGGTTTTGACAGACACCATAGAGGGTTTCGGCTTTTCTTTGAAAAATAAACTAAAACAGCAGCATTTAAAACGCTGCTGTTTTTATTTGTTTTAATTTTTACGCCGGATTTGGGCTGATTTGGTTATAAACCGTGTGTCCGATAAGGTAATTCGCCCACTCTGCATAACCTGAAGGTGTGAGGTGAATACCGTCTTTTGCAGCAATTTCTTCCCTTAAATATCCGCTTCCGCTCTTTAAAACCTCATACAAATTCACATATGAGATACCCTCTTCGTTGCACATCTTTGCAATGAGGCGGTTGGTCTCGAAAATTCTGAAGATGTCAAGCCTTGGCTCTTTTGCACTTTTTTCTGCGGTGGTGGGAGGAATACTGGTGACATAAATCAGCGCATTTGGCGCTTTTTGTTTGAGCATATGAATAAACTCATAATAGGTTTCCATAAATTCGGCTGGCTCCATAGCCATCAAAGCATTTGTGCCTAAGGTGACGTACACCTTGCCCGGATTTAGCTGTTCTATGGCGGTGAAAGCGTGAATAGCTTCCCCATTTATAGTAATATACCCACCTTGAGTAAAGCTTCGTGGGCTGGTGCTCTTAGCTGTTAAAAAAGTTGAATTTGTCAGCCCTGTGGTCTCTTTGTACACCCTGAAACCATCTGCCAGGCTGTCTCCGATAAAGACGGCATTGTCAAAATAACTCAAATCAACTTTACCATTTTCAGCCACCTGCATCATACCCGGCTCAGGTGTGAGCATTGAAAGATTTATGGTTTTTTCCACCGGACCTGTCACTTCAGACCATTTGCCATTAAAGACAACGTCGGTGTTCGGTTTTTGTGTACCCTTATAGCTGCTCATAGTTTTCTCGCCCTGTGAGCCAAAAAACTCAACAACTTTCACTATACTTAGCGAGGCAACCAACACAAAAATCGCCATACAGGAATACATAAGGATTTTGCGTGAGTTCTGCTGTTTTTTTCTTTTGGATTTAGCATCAGATGCTACATATTTTGCCAAACTATCACCCCTTTTAGGTTATCATTATATACCATCGGTTATGGCATTTCAAGTGGTTATATATTACAAAAGGTGTGACAATTCTGTAAGCCTATCCATAATATCGCATCTTTTATATCTCTGTAAAAAAATTTTAGTGTTTCATATCATCGCTCTATGAAAAAACGTTCAGAATTTTATCCGTATTTAAGGCAAAATAAAAGGCGACAAGCGCCTTTTATCTCTGGGGCTATCAACCATATTAACCTATGAGAAAATACGGAGAGCCTAAAATATACTGGCTGTCAGGGCTGTACACCGTGTGTGAAATTAAATATTCCACCCACATTTTATATCCCGAAGGCTTTAGGTGAATACCCTCGTTGTAGGCTATTTCATCTTTTAAATATCCGCTATCGTTTTTAAAAATATCGTATACATTTAAAAACGCAAGACCCTGCTCGCTGCACATCTTTGCAATCAAACAGTTTGTCTGATAAATCCTGTTCACTTCAAGGCGTGGCTCCGCTGCGCTTGTAGTGGCTGTGGTGGGGGTTATGCTGGTGACATAAATCACTGCATTAGGCGCTTTTTCCTTTAAAACACGGATAAACTCATAATAAGTTTCCATAAATTCTGCCGGCTCCATAGCCATCAAAGCGTTTGTACCCAAGGTGACGTAGACCTTTTTGGGATTTAACTGCTCTATGGTATTGAAAGCGTGAACCGGCTCGTCCGAGTCTTTTATCTTTATAAAGCCACCTTGAGTAAAACTCCGTGGCGTGGTGCTCTTTGCTGTCAAATAGGTGGAATTTGTAAGCCCTGTCGCCGCCTTATACTCCCTAAAACCGTCTGCCAAGCTATCACCTATAAAAACGGCATCGTCAAAATAGCTCAAATCCACACGTCCGTTTTCAGTGACTTGTATGGTGGTCATATCGGGTAAAATCAATTCTGCACCTAAGGCTTCCGCCATGGGACCTATGATGCCCTCGTAGCCTTTTTTGGTCTGCTCGCCCATATCCGTGGTTTGATCTGTGCCGGAACTGTCAAGGAGGAGAGGCTTATCATTCTTTGCCCCGAAGTGCTCAATAACCTTTACCACCACTAGTGATATTGAGAGCACAAACACCGCTATGCACGCATATGTGGCAAAGCGCCTGGCTCTTCTGACTTTCATTCTCTTGGCACGGGTCTGCGCATCTATATATTTTGCCATTCGTCTTACCTCCTGAGGCTTTATTATATGCTATTGAAGATTTTTTTTCAAGTATATATATTGTCGGTTAAAGATTTTTCACAATAGGTGTCAATATTGTAATATTATTAATTTAATGTTAAAATAAGGCAATGGTATATCTGTGTCAAATTTACCCTTTCTTTAGTAAACTAAAGCTTTTAAGGGGGAAATTTTGTGCCGCATAAATTTAAAAGGGAGTAATTTTATTATGGAAAAGAAATATTTCGGCAAGGATAAAAATTCAAATGAGATTTTTTGCCACACCCTCACCGATAATTTGGGAAATCGATTGAGCGTGATAAATTTCGGTGCCACTATCCAAAGCCTTATCATAAAGGATAAAGAGGGCAAAGATCGTGACGTGGTCTTGGGTTTTGATAATATGGAGCAGTATCTCTCTGATGAGAAGCGCACCTATTTTGGGGCTGTTTGCGGTCGTGTTGCCAACAGGATAGCCGGTGGAAAGTTCACCATTGAGGGGGAGGAATACCCCTTGGCGAAAAATGCGGGCGAAGCCTGCCTACACGGGGGAATAGACGGTTTTGACAAAAAATTCTTTGATTTGACCGATGCGGAAGAGGATTATATGACCTTTTCCGCTTTCAGTGAGGACGGTGAGGAGGGCTTCCCCGGCAATGTGGCTCTCAGTGTGAGATACACCTTTAGAAATGGACTTTTGATGATTGAATACTTGGCAAGCACCACCAAAACCTGCCCTGTGAACATCACCAACCACACATATTTTAACTTGGACGGAAAAGGCGATATAAAAGGGCATAGCCTTAAATTGAACTCCTCTTTTTATCTTGGAATGAACGCTGATGCCACCTCAAACGGAATGGTTATTCCTGTGGCTGACAGCTGTTTTGACTTTCGCAGTGGGGCAATTTTAGGGGAAAGAATTGAAAAAGCCAAACAATTGCAACCCTCTATCGGCGGCATTGACCACCATTTTTTCTGTGACAATGCCCTGAGCGAATATCGCAAATTCGGCACTCTCGGGGACAGGGAAAACTTTTTAAAGATGGATATTTTTACCAACCAGTGCGGAGCTCAAATCTACACGGGCAACTTTATCCCCCCTATGGTGGGAAAGGGAATAGACCTTTCTGAAAACAGCGGCATAGCTATTGAAACGCAGTTTCCCCCCAACAATCTGAATTATTCTCATCTTCCAAATATGCTTTTGCACCGAGATGAAAGATATTACCACAAGACCGGGTTTAGGTTTTACTTTGATTAGATAGAAATCCGTCACACAGGAGCTAACTATCTGTATCTGATGAGTTTAGGTTCTACTTTGATTAAATAGAAATTTAATGCAGATGTTTTCCCTAAGACCGTGAGAATAAACATAGAATAAAAAGACCTTTAGCCGTAAGATAAATTTACGATTAGAGGTCTTTTAATATTTGTTATAGGGATTGAAAGCCCGAAAAGTTTTCAACAATTTTGCCCTGTGGTGTTGAAAACAAATCTACTTTTGCCCCATTAGATTTACTTTGCTATAAATTTTCTGCCACTTCATCGGCTTTTAGTGCAACGCTTTTACGAGCAATATTTTTACTTTTAATAAATTCTTTGGTGAGAGTATAAAGTATGCTGGTGATAGGGATAAAGAAAAGCATACCCATAATTCCCCAAAGTCTTCCGCCTAAAATCACCGCCATAAACACTAAGATTGAGGGCAGACCCACGCTGTTGCCCACCACATAAGGGTAGACAAAATTGCCCTCCACCTGCTGCAAAATCAAAAACAGCACCACAAACCACAATGCCTGTATGGGATTTTCTATGGCTATAAAAACTATACCCAAGCCGCAACCTATAAAGGCTCCAAAAATCGGTATCATCGCAGTGATTGATATCACCACACTTATGAGC
>JAVVVT010000009.1:0-25569 GCA_036652515.1 Oscillospiraceae bacterium | reverse complement strand
TCCGCTGCACAGCAACTCGCTCAAATAATGATACCACAGTCTGACATCGCTGAAACGTATATCAATGGGAGGAAATCCCAGTTTGAAGCTCTCAGCGTTGCCTACCGTCCACATAAAATCTTGACTGAGCATAATCTCCCCCACCACCTTGGGGTGAGCGTGTTTTATAACACATAAAAATGTAAAGACAAAGATTGCTCCGCCGTAAATAAACGCCATAAGGGCAAAATGACTGTCTCTGACTTCCATTTTACTTTTGAGGGCGCTAAAGATTTTTTTACGGTCTTTAATTATGACAAAAATGCCTATCAAAAGAGGGAGGATTTTTAATAAAAGCCAAAACTGAAATCTTGAGCAGACACAAAAAATCACAGCAAAAAAACCTGTGCCCAATAAAAAGCTCAAGCTATTTGTATATCCGCCTATCTCTTTATCAATTTTTAGTATTGAGGTTATAAAATATCCCGGCGCCAATATATATACCAAAGCTACCAGCCAAAACAGAGCTAACTCCAAAACGCTACCGCCTGAAAGAGTTATCCCTGCACAATATATTATCAAAAAAAATATTGCAAAGAGCACTTTTATATCGTTGAATTTATTATATAATCTGTCAACCAAAATGTTTTCTCCTACACCCTGTATAATATCCTGATTATACCACAAGCTTGTCTAATGTTGCAATCACGCTTTTATTTTGTTATACTTTTATATTACTGGGTATTGTCTCCCATTGATATGATTTGAGGAATATATATGAATTACTACACTATGCTTTTAATTATCTGTCCGCTGGTTTTTTTTGCTGGCTTTATCGACTCCGTCGCCGGTGGCGGAGGGTTGATATCCTCCCCTGCTTATATGCTTGCCGGACTGCCTATGCACAACGTGCTTGGCACAAACAAGGTTATGAGCACCATAGGCACAAGCGTTGCCGCCGCAAGGTATATAAAGAGTGGGAAAATCCAGTGGTCAAGCGCTATAATCAGCTCTGCCACAGGATTTTTAGGCAGCTTTTTAGGCAGTCAAATAGCCTTGATGACCGACCAACTCATACTGAAAAAAATCTTTGTTTTAGCCCTGCCATTTATCGCCGCCTTTGTGCTTTTCAATAAAAACTCAAAGGAGGGTGTTCAAAAGATTTTTGGCAATAAAATGTACCTAGCCTGTGGGATAATCGGCATCATCATCGGACTTTATGACGGAATAATCGGCCCCGGCACAGGGACTTTCTTGATTTTCGCCTACACCTCCGTCATAGGTTTTGACTATATCACTGCCAGCGGAAACGCCAAAATAGTCAACCTTTCATCTAATATGGCAGCCGCCGCCAGCTACATCATCGCCGGAAAAGTCATCTGGGCAATCGCAATCCCAGCCGCCCTCGCCAACTTGATAGGCAACTATTTAGGCAGTGGCTACGCCATAAAAAACGGCAGCAAAGTGGTGAAGAAAATGCTTATTTTCGTCCTTATAGGCATATTTTTCAAATTGGTGATAGATATTATTTAGCCTATATCGCAAAGTGTAAAAATTGCTTTCATGAATAAAAAATGTCTTTTAAAAAACTTTTATCACAAATAGGTGGTATAATAATCTTAATCGGTTATTATACCACCTATTTTCACTGTTACATATGATGTAAAAATAAGCTTTTGCACTGCAATGGCGATTGATGAATGTGACAAAAGTCACATACTAAATTTTATCTTTATATTATACTATTCATTGTTAATATTGCAACGATTGGAGAGATTAAAATGAAACTTATAAAAAATGAAAAGATGCCTGATTTTGTTTATTCCAGCCCCTATTCTCAGGAGGAAAAGCACTTTTCTCAGTTTGCAAACGGCAAAAAAACCTATGTGGTATTTCTGCGCTATTTCGGCTGTACAGTCTGCCGATTGGACCTGCACGTCTACGCCCAAAGGATAAAAGAATTTGAGGATAAAAACGCCCAGCTTATGGTCGTTTTACAGTCTGAGCCAAGTCTTGTGAAGGGCGAGGCGCCCGAGGGTGTCTTCCCATTTGAAATCGCCTGTGACCCCAGTCAACAGGTGTATAAGCAATTTGAAATTATGCCTGCCAAAAACAAGCTTAGTTTAGTTGGCAGCGGAGTTTTTAAAGCGCTTAAAAAGATGAAAGCGGCAAAGGCGTTCGGCTTTACCCACGGCGAGTTCGAGGGTGATGAGCAGCAACTTCCTGCAATGGCTTTGGTAGACGAAAATGGCATACTTCAATTTGTCCATTACGCAAAAAATCTCGCCGATATGCCAAGCGTGGACGAGATGATTGAAAAATTATAATAATTAATTACTTTGATTAATTAAAATAAATTACGGAGGATTTTCTAATATGGCAAAATTGGTTAAAGGGGATAAATTTCCTCAGTTCACTTTTGACACAGCATTTAAAGCAAATATGACAACTGAGCAGGTCGTAGACGGAAAGCAGACATTTTTTTGGTTTTTGCGCTACATCGGCTGCACAATCTGCCGCTGGGACGTGCATATGCTCACCCAAAGATACCAAGAGTTTGTTGACAATGGTGTCAATGTGGTAGTGGTTATGCAGTCTACTCCAGAAAAAGTACAAAGTGATTTAGACGGTGCAACACTGCCTTTCTATCTGATTTGTGATTCCACCCAGGCGATTTACAAGGCTTTGGAGATTGATAGCGCAACTTCTAAAGAGGAGATGGCACCGACCTTAGAGGCACAGGCAAGACTCGCTGTAAAGCGTGAGGGCGTACAGGCTGCCGGTTTCAAACACGGCGAATACGAGGGCAACGAGATGCAGCTCCCTGCATTTTTCCACGTTATGCCCGATTTGACTGTGGAAGAAGCACATTACGGCAAATACATTGCAGACATACCAACCATTGATGAGATGCTTGCAAAAATTAAATAGTTAATCATCAATTTTTATAATTATGGAGGATTATTATTATGGCAAAATTAGTTAAAGGCGATAAAATGCCTAACTTCACAGTTGACACCGCTTTCGAAAACGGCGTTTCTTTTGAAAAAATTGTCGGTGGCAAACCCACTATGTTTGTTGTACTTCGCTATATTGGCTGTACAGTTTGCCGCTATGACGTCCATGTTTTGACAGAGCGTTACAGCGAATTTACAGCAAAGGGTGTAAATGTTGCTGTGGTTATGCAGTCAACTCCTGAGATGGTTCAAAAAGATTTAGACGGCGCAACACTGCCCTTCTACCTGATTTGCGACTCCAAGCAGGAAGTTTACAAAACTCTCTCAATCGATGCTGCTCCAGATATGCCTTCTTTGGTGGGCGCTGATATGGCAGGATTACAGGCAAAGGGTGCAAAAGCCGCAGCCGCCGGTTTCAAACACGGTGAGTATGAGGGCATTGAAGAGCAATTACCAGCATTTTTCTTTGTTGACAAAGATATGACCGTCAAAGAGGCTCATTATGCTAAAACCATAGTTGATATGCCTACTGTGGACGATATGCTGGCAAAAATCTAATACTGATATAAAATAGAAAGCGAGGCTGTTAGCTGTGAAGTTAACGCCTCGCTTTTTGTTTTACAAAATATTTGGGTGCTATATTAAGTGTACAGATAAAAAGCAAATAAAGCCTATTTTTTACAAGCGAAAGATTATATGATGAAACCTTTCAGCTCATAAAAAGCGAATAATCCCTATTTTTGTACGGCGAAAGATTGTATAAAATAAAATCTTTCAACTCCTAAAGGGCGAATATCCCGTATTTTTATCTGTTATGTGTTATAATGCTAAACTATCTTTACCCCTAAACCCTTTAAAACAGCTATGGATTTGTCCTGCATATCACCCAGTGCCGCCGTGGCATCTTCGTGTACAATAATCTGTGACTCTTTAAACCTTGTCATACACAAAACCACATTTGAAAGGACGCATATGTTAGTGACCACGCCACAAAAGTTTATTTCATCAGGCGCTCCGCTAAAGGCTTCCTCTATGGCATCGCACAGTTTTTCGCTGCCAAAATTATCTTTTTCTATGATTATCACGTTGGGGTCTATCATCTCTTCAAAAATATCTAACTGCCCAAATAGCTTGTGTCCGTCCGTGCCCTTTATGCAATGTTTTACAGGTAAGAATTGCCCCTCACGGGTGTCTAAATATTCTTGCCCGTGGGTGTCTTTTGTGAAAATAACCAAATCTTTATTCTTGATGCTGCCGGCGACCAGCGAGTAAATCTCCTTTGAGATGTTTTCGCTCTGGTTAAATCCCAAAGAGCCGTCTACAAAATCATTTTGATAATCTACCACTACCAATACTTTTTTCATTTTAAATACCCCTTTCGCTGTTTTCGATAAAATATTTACTATTCCTTTTGTATAATATAACACAAATTGTGATTTTTGAACAGATTTTATACAATATTTTTTTAAGTTTTTTTAATTTTTATATTGCAATCACAGGAGATTTCTTTAGTTTCTTACTGCTTTGGTTATAATACACAATAGTGCTAATATAAATTCTACATAAAATATTAAAAATTTATGTGAAAAACATTTAAAATTCAAAGCTTTTGTGGTACAATTTTTGTAAAGTTTGTACACCGTGTTCATTCAATTGTTACGGTTGTCAAAATAGGAATAGGAAAAAATATTAAAGGGGGTTCATTTATTATGGACTACAATCAATTAAAGGTTAAAAACGTTTTGGTTGCCGGCCATGCCGGCAGTGGGAAAACCAGTCTTGTAGAGGCATTGCTTTACTTGACAAAAACAACTGACAGGCTTGGCAAAACAGACGACGGCAACACCATTTCTGACTTTGAGACTGAAGAGATAAAAAGAAAATGCTCTTTATCCAGCACCATTGAGCCTTACGAATTTAAGGACACCAAAGTAAACTTGGTGGACGTTCCCGGGCTGTTCGATTTTGAGCTGGGTATGTACGAGGGGATTAAAGCCTGTGAGACCGCTCTCATCACCGTCAGCGCAAAGGACGGCGTGGAGGTCGGCACACAAAAAGCTTATAAACTGTGCGAAAAATATGCTCGCAGCAGTATTATTTATGTTTCTAAAATCGATGTTGAGCACGCAGATTTCTACAAGGTTTTTGAAGAGCTGAAAACTGAATTCGGCCCTAAAATTTGCCCTATCGTGGTTCCTGTTGCCAAGGGCGATGAGACAATTTACATAAATCTTATGGAGCTCAAGGCATATTCCTATAAGGGCGGCAAGCACGAAGAGGTGGTTATGCCTGCCATAGGCCACCGTTTTGACGGCTTGGTCACCAGTATAAACGAGGCTGTTGCCGAGACAGATGATGTTTTATTTGAAAAATACTTCTCCGGCGAACAGTTCACTAAAAATGAAATTGTCCAAGGCATAAGAAAAGGTGTCAAAGACGGAAAAATCACTCCGGTAGTGTGTGGTTCTTCCACAAAACTTGAGGGCACATATATGCTGTTGGAGGTTATAAATGACCTGGCTCCCAGCCCTGATGAGACCGACGGAACGCCACTTATGTTAGGCAGTGCCGACGTGGTTTTGCCTTTCAACGAGAACAGCCAAGTGGCTGCAATGGTTTTCAAGACCGTGGCTGACCCATTCGTGGGCAAGATGAGCTTCGTAAAGGTACTCAGCGGCAATTTAAAGGCGGATTCCAATGTTATAAACACCACTTCCGGCGCTCCGGAGCGACTGGGTAAGCTATTGTTTATCCGTGGCAAAAAGCAAATTGATGCCGGCTACATAAAGGCTGGAGATATCGGCGCTGTCACCAAGCTTTCCAGCACCAAGACAGGCGATATTTTATGCGACCCGCAAAACGAATACAAATTGGCGAAAAATGAGTTCCCAATGCCTACTATGGAGATGTGTATCCGCCCGAAAAACAAGGGCGATGAGGCAAAAATCTCCTCCTCTTTACAGCGCATTATGGAAGAGGACTGCACCGTGAGTTACCGCCAGGACGCAGAGACCGCCCAGCAGCTCATAAAAGGCTTGGGCGAGCAGCACTTAGATGTGCTATTAGCCAAGATGAAGGGCAAATTTGGTGTGGAGGCTGATTTGAGCAAACCGAAAGTCGCCTACCGTGAGACTATTCGCAAAACCGTAAAAGCCGAGGGAAAACATAAAAAGCAATCTGGCGGACACGGACAGTACGGTCACGTTTGGATTGAATTTGCTCCTACGGACAGCGACTCCTTAGTGTTTGAAGAGAAAGTTTTCGGCGGCTCGGTACCTAAGAATTACTTCCCGGCGGTTGAAAAAGGCTTGCAGGGAGCAATAAAATATGGCGTTTTGGCAGGATATCCCGTGGTTGGTTTGAAAGCCACATTGTTGGACGGTTCTTATCACCCTGTGGACTCCTCTGAGATGGCGTTTAAAATCGCCGCAACTTTGGCATATAAGGCAGGGCTTAAAGAGGCAGGTCCTTGCTTGCTTGAGCCTATCGGCACCCTCACCGCCTATGTGCCTGAAACAAACACAGGCGATGTTATGGGCGAGGTGAACAAGCGCAGGGGCAGAGTTTTGGGAGTAGAGCCCTCACAGGATAATTTGCAGGCTATTATGGCAGAATGTCCCATGAGTGAAATGTCTGATTTTACCACTTATATCCGCTCACTCACCGCAGGACGTGGCTACTTTACCTTTGAATTTGCCCGTTATGAGCTATTGCCCTCCAACCTTGAAGCCAAGGTTATTGAAGATGCAAAGCAGTTTATCGTGGCAAAATACGAAGAAGAATAACATCTATTTTTTCATATTCCATTTCCTTTCATTCTCTTGGTGAGAGCAGGAAACTTCCTCTTAATTGGGGAAGTTTTCTGTTTATATGAAAAATTATAAAATTTATGTATATATTTTTAACATAAGCATATATTTACTATTACAATTAATGAAATATCATATGGGATATCCCTATAAATATATTGACATTCACCCCAACAGTATATATAATAGGAGTATTGTTTATTAAAAAGGAGATTATTAAATTGGCAAAAGAAATCTTACTTACCCAAGCCGGTTTTGATGACCTTATCAAGGAACTGGAATTTCTTAAAACCGAAAAACGCTTAGAGCTTGCTGAAAAAATCAAAATAGCTCGTGGCTTTGGAGACTTGTCGGAGAATAGCGAGTATGACGAGGCTAAAAATGAGCAGGGCCTTGTTGAACAACGTGTATTAGAGCTTGAGGCTATCATCAAAAATGCAAAGATAGTCACCAAGGACAATATCATCAAGAACACCGTAGGTGTTGGCACCCACGTCATCGTTGAAGACGAGGACGGAGACGATATGGAATACGCCATCGTAGGCGCAACTGAATTTGACCCAATGCGTGGCAAAATCAGTGAAGACTCCCCTATCGGCATCGCTTTAAAGGGACACAAGACAGGTGAAACTGTCGTTGTTTCTTTGCCTACCGGAGCATCTATGACCCTTAAAATAAAAAAAGTTACAGTTAAAGAACGTTAATTTTGTTTTGTTAGGACACCTTCGGGTGTCCTTTTTTTGTCTTTGGGTAGGTTTAGGGCAAATATAGCTTTTCACACCTTGTCTAATTTGGTTTTTTATGATAAAATAATAAGATAAATATAATAATATTTAATTATATAATATAAGGAGCCTTAAAATGGAAAATAAAAATATTCCCCTTGAAACCGAGGGTGAGAGCTTAGGCGATATCTTGCAAATTCGCCGCCAAAAGTTAAAATCACTCCAAGAAAAAGGACAAGACCCTTTTCTTAAAACCAGATTTGAAGTGACCGCTTACGCCAAAGACGTGGTGGAAAACTTTGATGAGGAGGCAGTTGAGCACAAGGAGGAAAGCCTTGCCGGTCGCATAATGTCAAAGCGTGATATGGGCAAAGCTGCATTTTTTGACCTCCGTGACACCTCAGGCAGAATTCAGTTGTATTTGAGGATAGACGTTTTGGGTGAAGAACTTTTTCACGAGATTATGACCTGGGATATCGGTGATATCATAGGGCTCACAGGTGAAGTTTTCCGCACAAGGCGTGGCGAGATATCTGTGAAAGTCCACGCCATTGAGTTGCTCTCAAAATCTCTTAATCCCTTGCCTGAAAAATGGCACGGGCTGACAGACACCGAGCTTCGCTACCGCCAGCGCTATGTGGACTTGATTGTCAACCCCGAGGTCAAGGACACTTTCGTTAAAAGAAGTCAAATTCTCAAGGAGACTAGAAACTTTCTTGACAATATGGGCTTTATGGAGGTGGAGACCCCTGTTCTTCACGCACAGGCAGGCGGCGCCGCTGCCAGACCTTTTAAGACCCACCACAACACTTTGGATATAGATATGTATCTGCGCATTGCTTTGGAGCTGCACCTAAAGCGCCTCATCGTAGGTGGCTTTGACAAGGTGTATGAAATCGGACGTGTTTTCCGCAATGAGGGTATAGATACCCGTCACAATCCTGAGTTTACTATGATGGAATTGTACTGGGCTTATCACGATTTTTATGACATAATGGATTTGACTGAAAAGCTGATGCACTATGTTGCCGGCAAGGTTTTGGGAGAAAATGTAAACCCTGTTTTAGACGGTGTCGAGTATGAAATCCACAAGCCTTTTGCCCGCATAACTATGAAAGATGCCGTAAAGAATGTCACAGGCATAGATTTTGATGCTATCTCTTCTGACGAAGAGGCAAGACAGCTGGCAAGGGACAAGCACTTAACCTTCCCTCCTCACTTCAAAAAGGGAGAGATACTCAACTTGTTCTTTGAAGAGTATGTAGAAGCCACCTTAATTCAGCCCACATTTCTCACAGGACACCCTGTGGAAATTTCACCTCTGTCAAAGAAAAATGCACAGGACCCTAATTATACCGACCGTTTTGAGCTATTTATCGGCGGACGTGAATACGCAAATGCTTTCAGCGAGCTAAACGACCCAATCGACCAGCGTGAGCGGTTTGAATATCAAGAATTTTTGAAACAGCACGGAGATGACGAGGCAAGCGGAGTGGACGAGGATTTCCTCAACGCATTGGAATATGGTATGCCCCCCACGGGCGGTATCGGCATCGGCATAGACCGTTTCACAATGTTGCTCACAGGTTCTTCTTCTATCCGAGACGTGCTTTTGTTCCCTACAATGAAACCAATCAAGGAATAATTTATGAGAATTATGGCTGTTGACTACGGCGAGAGCCGCACAGGCATTGCAATCAGCGATGTGACTGAATTTCTCGCCAGCCCCGTGTGCATAATAAAAGAAAAAAATACCCTCCACGCAATTGAAAAAATCGCCGCCAAAGCGATTGAATTAAAAGCGGAGGAAATAGTCATAGGACACCCCTACAATATGGACGGCACCCGAGGTGAGCGTGCTGAAAAGTGCTGTTTTGTCAAGGGCGAAGTTGAAAAATTGGTAACAGTGCCCGTGCTTATGTGGGACGAGCGTGCCACCACAAAAACCGCTTTGAATATGCTCACAGAGAACGGGACTTTTGGCAAAAAGCGCAAGGAAGTCTTAGATGCCGTGGCAGCTTGTGTCATATTGGAAAACTACTTGAGCTGGCGCAAAAACCATAAAGACAGCTTATAAAAGGCATTTTCTTTCGTCTGTATAATAAAATATAAGCTTAAAACCCCTCTTGGTGAATACATCAGGAGGGGTTTCTTGTGTTTTATAATATTATCAGATTTTATTGAGAGAGCTGTTGACTGTCTATCTTCGAGTTTTCTGTGCTACATCGTCTTATCAACCCCACATATCGCTTTAAAATTGCTGGACTTTTTTGATAAAACCCACAGGAGATTTGCCAATTATAAAATAAGATACTCAAATTTTCAATTGAATTGCCGCCACAGTTTTATCGTCGTGGTTGTCCTCACCTTTCATAATCATATTAACAATGTCCTCACAACTGTGTCCGTACATAGAGCGAACTTGCTCCGTGAGCACCTGCGCCCCGTCTGACATAAGTATTATGGTGTCACCGTTATTCAAAATAAACTCGTGGGTTGTGGATTTTACCTCCTTCAAAATTCCCAGTGGGAGGGTGTCACGGTAGAGCCTGCTCACGCCCTTGTCATGTAAAACTATGCTCTCCCCTGCCCCTGCCTTTGTTATGGTGCATTTTCCGTCGTACAAGTTCAAGCATAATATATCCAAAGATGCTCCGCTCTCCCCTGCACTTTTTAAATTCAAGGCTAAATTTACTATTTCCACAGTGTTTTTTATGCTGATTTGTGCGCTTAAAAGGCTCTGCGCCATAGATATCGCCGTTTTGCTCTCTGCCGCCGCCAAAGCGCCTGTCCCCATTCCGTCGCTAAGAACCAAATACAGCCTGTCTTGCACCGCAAAGCTTACGCACTCGTCTCCGTTGACCTGCCCGTAAGCGCTGTCGTGCTTTGCATAATCATATTTAAACATAGGGGTGGAGTAAAAGGTGTACACCCATTCATTTTCCTGCTGTTCTAAGGTGGGGGGATTGAATTTACAGCAGTACAGGCTCTCCAACTTTGATTTTATTCGGTAAATTTCTTGCTCATTTAATTGCTCATACACGGACATCGTCATCTTGTCGGGGTTTTGAGCGCAGAGGCAGTACACCGCAGACAGCTTTATTGCCGATAAGAATTTGTCCATCTGCATTGTGTAGGCAGTGTTTACCAAATAGTTTGTTTTGCTCTGCCTTGTCAAGTCCCCCACCGTCCGTGCCACGGCAAGAAATGCGTTTTGCAATAGATTTTGATTGTTCTTTTGGGATTGACGTATATATTTTCTGGTGAGTAACAGCCTTGAGTTCTCCTCAAAGCTCACTTTTAGCTGTGGTACATTTTGGCATTGAGAATAAAACCAGCCGTCAAATTCTCCTCCCCCCGACCAGTATATCCTTGAAGCATATTTTGAAAACTGCTCCTGTGTATGGGAATATTTTTCTTGCCAACAGACGGTGTTATTCTGGCACTTTCGGCATACATCTTGAGCCACCAAATCCTCTATACTCTCCTCTGACAAGGTTTTTTCATTGAGTTTTGATATGTCCACCGCCGAGTTGCCTAAAAAGTTCAATGCCTTGTCCAGCCTTTGCAGCCCGTATAAAAGCTGCCTGTAATCCTTGTCCTGCGCCACTATTTCGCTCACCGCCTGTTGTGGTAGGCGAATGAATTTAGCAAGGCAAAAATGAATTAAAAGTGCCGATACCGCTGTGCCAAAAGGCGCAACCCCGTTAAAAGTTTGAATAAAAATCAGACAAAGCACCCCGCTTATCAGGAGGGTAAAGGGGTAAATCCACCACCATTTTCCGCTATTCAGCCACACTCCAAGGGCGTAAATAAGCAAAAATATTCCGAATAACGCCACAAATCCCGTCTTGTCCACCAAGCTGATAAGCAGTGCCAAAACCGCCAGTACGCTGTATGTCATATGGGCGGATTTTGCAAAAAACCACCCTAAGGCAAGTGCCAGCCCCGCCCCCGGATAGACCCAGTGGCTGTCCAGCCCAGAGAGCGCCAGCACCGGCAGACAAAGCCCCGTAAAAACAATTATGTACTCCTGGGGCATAACTATTAGCGAAGAGCTTTTTATAAGCGCTATCGCTTTTTTTGCCACCTGTGGCAGGAACAAAATCGCCACCACCTCTATAATCAGCAGCCCCTTGTACTGCCAAATATATCCGTTGTACAGCAGCACTATCTTTGCCAGCACAAAGATTGCGCAAGCGGTGAGCAAGGGCAATCTATCGTTTTTCAAGATGCGCAAGCTCACCACATACACCGCCAAAAATAAAAAATATGGGATAAAAAACCCGTCTTTCACGCCGGCTATACCAAGCCCTATAAGCCCCCCAGCCGCCGCACAGAGCGTATTCACTTCTCCAGCCACACTCAGCACAATGATTATGGAAAGAGCCGTCAGTGACATATCTCCAAGGCTTGACATAGGTGTTATAGCAGTTAATATAAAGCATATCACAGGCATAGCAATCTGCCCCACAGATAATTTATTTGCTGCTTTTTGCAGTTTTTCTTTGATAGTAAGCATTTTTCTCCCCAAGCTTTCATATAATGATAATTTCATTATATAGTTGACAAAGGGAATATTTTGCCTGATTTTAGTGATTAGTGAAAAATATCCTATGAATACCCTATTTTCCACCTAAAAAGGCGCTGTGACAAATTAATGCCACAGCGCCCTTTAATCAATGTTATATTATGCCAATTTTACAAGTGCTTTTTTAACTCTATCAATTGTTTTTTCTTTGCCCATAACCGCCGCCAGCTCAACGCCGCCGCCCGGTGTAAACTGTTTGCCTGAAACCGCCACACGCAGTGGGTAGAGCAAAAGTCCGTTTTTAACGCCTAATTTTTCAATAAGCTTGAACAATTCGCCGTGTATATTGTCCATTGTCCAGTCATTTAAGCCCTCTAACACAGGGAGCAGCTCATTGAGCATCTGCTTTGAGTTTTCAGGGTTAGTCTTCATCTTCTTGCTGGTGAACAAGTCGATATCATATTCAGGCATCTCGTCTATAAAGTCAACCTGCTCGCTGATATCTCCCAAAACCTCACAGCGTTTTTGTAAAACGTGGCAGAGCAAATCAAAATCGCAATCGCCCTTGACGGTCTTTTTGATGTAAGGCATTGCCTTCTCTTTAAAGTCCTCAGGTGAGAGCTCACGGATATATTCTCCGTTTAAGAATTTCAATTTTTCATAGTCAAAAATTGCCGGTGAGCGAGATATGTTTTTAGGGTCAAACACCGCTTCTAATTCTTCTAATGTAAACTTCTCTTTGTCGCTTTTTGGGCTCCAGCCAAGGAGTGCGATATAGTTTAAAATCGCCTCTTTAAGGTAACCCATCTCCACCAAATCTTCATAAGAGGCATCGCCGTGTCTCTTTGAAAGCTTGTGCTGTGCGTCTCTCATAACCGGTGGACAGTGGACATAATCCGGAATTTCCCAGCCGTAAGCACGATATAGCAAGCTATATTTTGGGGCGGAAGAAAGGTACTCGGCGCCACGGATAACCGGATTGATAAGCATAAGATGGTCATCGATAACGTTGGCAAAGTTATAAGTTGGCATACCGTCTGCCTTGAGCAAAATTTGGTCGTCCAAAGTGTTATTTTCCACTTCAATTCTGCCATACACAAGGTCGTCAAAATATGTGGAGCCACTGTCTGGTATCCTCTGTCTGATAACATAGGGAACGCCTGCGTCCAAGTTTGCTTTTATCTCCTCTTTTGAAAGATTGCGGCAATGGTTGTCATAACCGGCAACTTGTCCGGAGAGTTCTTTTATTCTATTGACCTCTTCAAGACGCTCTTTTGTGCAAAAACAGTAGTAAGCAGCGCCCATATCCACTAACTCAAGAGCATACTTCTTGTAGATATCTTTTCTTTCGCTCTGGACATATGGGCCGTATGGACCGCCGATATCAGGACCCTCATCCCAAAATAATCTAGTTTCCTTGAGAGTGTTGTATATGATTTCGGTAGCGCCCTCCACCTGACGTGTCTGGTCGGTATCTTCTATTCTCAATAAAAAATCTCCGCCACTTTTGCGGGCGGTAAGGTAGGCGTACAAGGCTGTACGCAAGTTGCCAACGTGCATATAGCCTGTTGGGCTTGGGGCAAATCTTGTTCTAATTCTGTCTAATGCCATAATAAACCTCCATAAATAGTTATATTAATATAGTATTATTTATTTTCACATTTGTCAATTGAAAAAATACAAAAAGTGTGATATTATTAAGTTAGCCTATATTGTCAATGTATGTGTCCTTAATGGGCGTACACATTGTCTTTATGTGCTATATTAAAATACATATTTGCTTATGCAAACAAAGGAGATTGTGAGATGGAGAAATCTAAACAAAGAGTATTCAGCGGAATTCAGCCGACGGGCACCTTTACCCTTGGAAACTATATTGGAGCCGTTCGCAACTGGCCGCTTTTGCAGAGCGAATACAATTGCATATACAGCGTGGTAGACCAGCACGCACTCACAGTAAAACAAGACCCTGCCACCCTTCGCAAGCGCACATATGAGGCTGTGGCAATGCTTTTGGCAAGTGGCATAGACCCTGAAAAATCAATGATTTTTGTTCAGAGTCATGTGCCGACCCATTCTCAGTTAGCTTGGATTTTAGCGTGCAACACTCAGTTTGGCGAGCTGGGAAGAATGACCCAGTTCAAGGATAAAAGTGCAAAGCACGCAGACAATATAAACGCCGGTCTTTTCACCTACCCTGTGCTTATGGCGGCGGATATTTTGGCCTATAACGCACATTTTGTGCCAGTGGGACAAGACCAAAAACAACACGTTGAGTTGGCAAGGAACATCGCCCAGCGTTTCAACAGCAATTACAGCGAGACATTTGTCCTGCCCGAGCCAATGATTCCAAAGGTCGGCGCAAAGATTATGAGCTTGCAAGAGCCCGATAAAAAGATGTCAAAATCAGACGAAAACCCCAACAGCTATATCCTGCTCTTAGACTCTTCTGACACCATTATGAAGAAATTTAAGCGTGCTGTGACTGACAGCGAGGGGATTATTAAACACTCCAAGGACAAGCCCGGCGTATCCAACCTTATGGGTATCTACAATGTCTTTACCGGCAAAAGCTTTGCCCAGATTGAAAAAGAGTTTGACGGTTTGGGCTATGGCGCTCTGAAAGAGGCTGTCGCCTTGAGTGTCATCGACACCTTGACCCCTTTGCAGAATGAGTACAACAGGCTCCTGTCTGACAAGGCTTATCTTGACGGAGTTTTGCACGATGGCGCCGGAAAAGCCCAGGCTTATTCTCAAAAAGTTTTGGACAAAGTGTATCGCAAGGTGGGATTTATTCAGCTATAAACTCTGCTGCTATCATATCGATTATTTGTAATATTCAGCTTGTAAGGGTGGGCTTTATACGGTTATAAATCTTCCCGTTTCAGCTTAAAATTTCAAGAAAACTTTCGGTTATTCAATTATAATATCTTATATTTTTACCAAGGCAACACAGCTATTTCTACATTAATTGCCATAAAAACGGTTAAATCATTTCTTTCTGTGAAATTTTTATGATAAATTACAATATTCGACAATAAATTGTCAAAATATGGTATACTATTAAGGCAATGAATTTGAAAAAGGAGTGTAATATGAAATCAACCGGCATAATCAGAAAAGTTGACGAGGTGGGACGTCTTGTGCTCCCTATTGAAACGAGACGTGTATTAGGTCTTGAAGAGGGAAGCGGAATTGAAATTTTTGTTGACAATGACAGCATCGTATTGAAAAAATTTGAGAACAGCTGTGTTTTTTGTCAATCGTCCGAAAATTTAAACTTATATAAGGGTAAATATATCTGTGATAAATGCTTGGACGAATTAAAAAAATAGTTACAATTCGGTCATACCTATATCCCATAAAGATAATCATCTATAAAAATCGGCACAGACACTGGAAAAATTCAGTATCTGTGCCATTTTTTTATCTGTTTTTATACATCTCAGCGTAATATTTTTGGTAATCTCCGTTTGTCACCCTGTTCATCCATGCCTCATTTTCCAGGTACCAATTTATTGTCATAACAATACCTTTTTCAAATGGGGTCTCTGGGTACCAGCCCAAATCATCTTTGATTTTTTGAGGGTCTATGCCATAACGTCTGTCGTGGCCTTTTCTGTCTTCCACATATTTTATGAGAGTTTCGTTTATTTCATTGCTCACCTTGTCACGGAGAATTTCAATGATTGTTTTCACAATGAAAATGTTCGGTCTCTCATTGTGTCCCCCCACATTATAAACTTCTCCCACCTTGCCATTTGAACACACCATATCAATCGCCTTGCAATGGTCGTCCACATACAGCCAATCTCTCACCTGCATACCGTCCCCGTAAATCGGCAGATGCTTGCCATTTTTGGCATTGTTTATCATCAGCGGTATAAGCTTTTCAGGGAATTGATACGGGCCGTAATTATTTGAGCAGCGTGTTATGTTTACGGGCATTTTATAGGTGTCAGAATACGCCTTAACAAACATATCCGCTGAAGCTTTTGAGGCGGAATAGGGCGAATGTGGGTCAAGTGGAGTGGTCTCGGTAAAAAAGCCCGTGCTTCCCAAAGAGCCGTACACCTCATCTGTGGAGACCTGAAGATACTTGCAGCCCTCTTTCCAGCCGTCGCCTCTTTCCCAGGCAATTTTTGCGCAATTTAAAAGGTTTACTGTGCCTAAAACATTGGTCTTTGCGAACACTTCCGGGTCTAAAACACTTCTGTCCACATGGGTTTCAGCGGCAAAATTGATGACATAATCAAAGTCATATTTTGCAAAAAGCTCGCTGACTACCTTTTGGTCGGCTATGTCCGCCTGAACAAAGATATGGCGTTTATCCCCCTCAATGGAGCTCAAATTTTCTAAATTGCCTGCATATGTGAGCTTGTCCAAGTTGACGATTTGAATATCACTATATTTTTTGAGCATATATATCACAAAGTTTGAGCCTATGAAACCTGCTCCGCCCGTCACTAAATATTTTTTCATTATAATCTCTCCGTTTTATTTTTGTTGATTTTCAAAATAAGCCGCCAAAGCCTCCTGCCACGGGCGCATCTCGTCCCCCACGCTAACTCTGAGCATCATATTATCAAGGCTTGAGTAGGCTGGGCGTTTGGTGGGGCTGTTGTACTGGGCGGTGGTGCAAGGGGTGAGTGTGGCTTTGACTTTGGAAAGGCGGATTATCTCACAGGCAAAATCATACCAGGAGCACTCCCCTTTGCCTGTGCAGTGGTAGGTGCCATATCCCTGTCCGGCTGCCACTTTTAAAATATGGTGGGATAGGTCTGCTGCATTGGTGGGGTTGCCCATTTGGTCGTTTACCACCGTCAAGGCACCTCTTGCGGCGCCTGCACTCACTATGGTCTTGACGAAGTTTTTTCCGTTATAGCCGTACAGCCAGGCTGTGCGTATAATAAAACTTTTTTTGCAGTATTGCTTTACAAATTCTTCTCCTGACAGCTTTGTCTTGCCGTAGACCGACTGTGGGTCAGGGCGGTCATATTCACAAAATGGGACGCTGCCCTCACCGCTGAAAACGTAATCGGTGGAGATGTGTACAAGCTTTGCCCCCACCTTTTCACAGGCGATAGCTAAATTGCGTGGACCCAAAGCGTTCACCTTGAAAGCGTCGCTTTGGTTTGTCTCACAGGCATCTACATTTGTGTAAGCGGCACAATTTATAAGTATATCCGGTTGCTCTTTTTCTATAAAATCAAGGCACGCACTCCCGTCGGTTATATCCAAAACATCGTAGTCACAACAGGTGAGGGTGGCGTTTTTCAGCACGCTGGGAATTGTGCCAAGCTCTGTATAACCCCTTTGCAAATCCCTTATAACCTGTGTGGCAAGCATACCCTTAGAGCCTGTAACTATAATTTTCATTCTTTACCTCTTAATATTTCAGCTTATTTTCAGCCACTTTATGAAGATGCGCCCCATAGGGGCTTTTGCCATATTTCTCTGCGCTGAAAAGTAGCTCCTCTTTGGTTATCCAGCCGTTTTTATAAGCTATCTCCTCGGGGGCGGAAATTTTTATCCCCTGACGTTTTTCCACCATTCGCACAAAATCAGCCGCATCTACCAAGCTGTCCATAGTGCCTGTGTCCAGCCAAGCAAAACCACGGCCTAAAAGCTTGACGTCTAAGGCCTGGCGATTTAAGTAAATCTCGTTCAAGGTGGTTATCTCTAATTCACCCCTGTGGGAGGGTTTTACCTGTTTTGCGTACTCCACCACGCTTTTATCGTAAAAATACAGCCCTGTTATGGCGTAGTTACTCTTTGGGTTCTCCGGTTTTTCCTCCACGGAAATAACCCTTCCCTCATCGTCAAATTCCACTATTCCAAAGCGCTGAGGGTCTTCTACATGGTAGCCGAAAACAGTTGCTCTGCCGTTTTCAGCGTTCTGTGCCGCCTGAACCAAAAGCTTGGAAAATCCATTGCCATAAAAAATATTGTCTCCCAAAACCATAGCACAGCTATCGCCTGCGATAAACTCTTCCCCTAACAAAAACGCCTGTGCCAAGCCGTCGGGGCTGGGCTGAACTTTGTAGGTGAGGGATATGCCAAACTGCTTTCCGTCCCCTAAAAGAGCCTCAAAGCGTGGGGTGTCCTGTGGGGTTGAAATAATTAAAATATCCTTTATTCCAGCCAGCATAAGGGTGGAGAGCGGATAGTAAATCATAGGTTTGTCATACACGGGCAAAAGCTGTTTTGATGTGACCATAGTCAGCGGATAAAGTCGTGTGCCTGCGCCGCCTGCCAAAATTATACCTTTCATAAACAATTCTCCTTCTATTTGAGCTTAAAGCCCCATTTTTTAAAATATATAAACATGGATTTCACCTGCAAGAAAAACTGGCGTTTACTGCTCGCCGTCTCCCTATGCCAAAAATGAACAACACTGGCAGAGGGCGCATAATAGGCTTTACCCAGTTGCTTTGCCTTCATAGTGATGTCCGCATCTTCAAAATAGAGAAAATATTCAGGGTCAAAACCGCCGATTTTTTTGAAAACTTCTGTGCGAATAACAAAAAAACAACCTGTGCAAAAATCAATCTCACACTCCTTGTCCTGGTCGGCATACTTCATCAGGTATTCATCTTCTAATTTTTTGAGTGCCTTAATATGAACACGTCTTGAAATAAGCGACAGAAGACCGGGCTTTTGTTTTGCGATATATTGAATGGTTCCGTCCGGGTGTAGAACCTTGGGACAGGCGATTGACACCTCCTGGTGGCTGTCCATAAAACAACAAAGCTTGGATATTGTCTCCTCATTTATGAGTATATCGGGATTTATTATAAAGTGATATTTGCTGTCTAACTTGTCCAAAACCATATTGTGAGCCTTGCCAAAGCCAATATTTTTATCTAAATCAATATAGTTTGCGGTGAAATGCTCCCTCAACATAGGATTGATGCCCTCGGCACTGTCATTGTCTATGATATACAAAGAAAAATCTTCGTCCGTGTTGGCAAGCACGCTCTGAACGGTCTTATAGGCGTCCTCCGGCTTGTTGTACACCACAATGCTGCCTGAAATTTTATAATCTTTCATCGCTTCTCCCTAAGGTAAAATTTTTCTAGTTCACATTGTTTATTTTACTATATTGTAACCGTTTTATCAACTGTATATGAAAAGTTTATTCAATTCTTACCCTTATTGACTATATTTTTTGTTTTAAGGCGCTATTGCAACATTTTTAACCCCAAAATTTTCTTTGGCACAGACGCCGATTTCAAATGATAACCACACAGCAAAAAACCTCTCTGAAAACAGAGAGGTTTTTAAAATTGCTATTTATCCGCCAAAATCCACTTGCCTATATCATCTGTGACCACCTGTGGGATTTCATTTTTTGTGTCATATTCTGTAATGTCTATCTTGTCGCCTTTCAAGGTCTGGGGCATAAATAAATGGGTTAAATTCTCATAGGAATTAAAAGTTATCTCATCGTTATCTTTAAGCATATCTTTCATCATCATAAAATCTTTTTCATAACTCACTTGAAAATCTTTTTCTCCCTGCAAAATAAGCACAGGTATGTCTATATTTTTAAGAAGCTTTTCCCCCTCAAGTGTCTTGAGGCTAATCCAGTAGCCTGCGTTTATCCCCAAAATGGTTGACCCGTCGTCCGTCTTTAAGTTTTTGACCTTTTCCACTTCGTCTTTCACATTTTTTAAGTAGGCTTTTTTCTCGGTGTCGGTGATATCCATATCCTCTATTGAGCTAATATTTTGATCCAAAATCACGTCTTCCAAGCCTCTAGTCGTGCCTGCCAACATTATAATTCCATCGACCTGTGGGGAATCTGCGGCTATCTTTGGAGCGCTCATAGCCCCTTGACTGTGACCTAAGACATAGACATCATCGCTGACATTTTTCACCGCCCAGTCAATCGCCCACTTTACGTCGTCCATATATTCTTCATAGATAGTTGGGTTTTTGCTTACGCTCTGGGGGGACTGGTAAAATCTCTTGTTGAAACGCACTGTGGCGATGCCCTGCTTTGCCAAGGCGTCGGATATCTGCTTAAATGGCTTGTTCATCGCTTTGCCGATTGTCTCATCGCAGTCGGAAGCTCCCGAGCCCTGCACAAAAACCACCACGGGATAATCTTTTACATTTTTAGGTGTGGTGAGAACTCCGTTTAGCTTGTACTCGCCTATTTCAATCTTGCTCTCCACATATAAATCAGTTTCTTCTAGTGGGGCGGCAATTGGGGCGTTTTTCACCCAAAGTCCGTTTATTTTTCCATCGACGTCATAATTTAAGGTAAGTGCAACCCCGACTTTTTCAAATTTAAGTGTCATAACAACCCCGACCGTCCCGTCTTTGAGGGCTGTTTCGGTGGAGATAACACTCTCATATTCCCCTGCCTGTGCGGTGACTTGCGCCCACGCCTCAGACAATGCTTGGGCTGTAATCTGCTTTTTCACCTTGTCGTTGCAATCTGCTATAACCTCGTCGAATTTGCCTTGGATAAACATCTGTGAATGTGCGGCGGCTTTTTCTTTCGCCACATCTTCGCTTATAGGCTCTGGAGTTTTTTTGCCACAGGCTGTGAAACAGAGTGTCAACAACAGTGCCGACAAGAATATTGATATGATTTTTTTCATTTTACACCTCTAAAATGTTTGTTATGGTTTGTTTTTTTCTTTATTAAATTCAACATAGGAGTACACATATGGTAGGACAACTGTGGGTAAGAGCAACACCACGCTGATGACCGTGATGCCCTGAGGAAAAATCACGCTGACTGCCGAGACCAAAAATCCGCTTGCCAGCCAAATCGGCCCTGCCATACGGTGGGTTTTGTTCCAGACATTCTCGCTGGCAAGTGTCCAAGGTGTCTTTATGCCAAAAGTGTAGTTGTGCTTGCATTTCGGCATATAGTTTCCTAATATCATAAACAGCACACCTAACATAAACATTGTCACCATAGTCACATTTATAGTGGGCTTATGCACTGAATACACCGTTATAACTATCATACCTATCATAAAAAGCGTCATTACCACTCTAAAAATATGGTAGACCTTGCTGAATTTTATATAATTTTCTTTTTTGGGGTCAATCTTTGCAATCACAATGAATAGCAAGTTCAGCCCTGCCGTCATCGCCCATAGAAAAAATAATGTGCTTTTTGAGCCGCTGCCGTCCATCTCCCCCTTGTAATTCCAGTGGGTGGGTATGGTCTGGGGAAGTGAGGGATAAATGTATAAAATGCCCAGCAGAGAGAGCCCAAGCAGAAATATTATCACAATATCTATCTTTTTATTTTTCATTGTTTTCTCCTAAAAGTGAGTTTACCCATGCAAACATATCCTCCATAACTGTGGTGTTTATATCGTAATAAATAAATGTTCCACGCTTTTCATCGCTGACCAATTGCGCCTTTTTAAGTACAGACAGGTGATGTGACAATGTGGCGCCCGTCATATTAAATTCTTTCCCCAAATCTCCGGCTGACATAGGGCCTTTTTTCAAAAGCTCCAATATTCTCCTGCGAGTGGGGTCTGAAAGTGCCTTCATAGTGTCCTGTAACATTTCACACCTCATATTTAGATATTCATCTAAGTTAGATTATATTATAAGCCTTGGCGTATGTCAATATTTTCTTTATTTAAAATAAATCGCCTGTCCTGCGAGGGGTGAGCGATAAAATATTTGAGCTACGAGGGCGACGAACACGCAATCGGATATGTTTCTATGGGCTCGGTGAACGATGAAATATTCGCCCTTCAAAGACTGTTTGGCAAAGGAAAAGACCACAGCATTTCGCCGTGGTCTTTGTAAAGTATAAATGCTTAATAGGCTGAATATCCGATGTTCAGGTCAACCGCTCCGCCTATGCCTGCGCAAGTGCCGCTGCCTGTGTACTGCCAAATATCATACCTGTGAACAAAGTCTGTTGCGCTGGCATAATGTGCCACCCAAATACTGTAAGGAGCTACCTGTGAATATTCCAGCTGGTTGTAAAACCATGACTTGCTTGCGTAAACGCCTGCCTTATAGCCTGCGTTGCGCACGGTCTCGCAGAATGCCTTTGCCACAGATGTGCGGTGGTTTTTACTCAAGCCGTCAGCTCTGCCGGTCTTTGATGAGGTGGAATACTCCGTGTCAAAGAAGATGGGGTATGCTAAGTTATATCCCTTTACAGCATCTAAAACCATTGATGCCTCCTCAACAGCCTCCTGTGAGGTTATCGCCTGTGTAAAGAAGTAAACGCCCACTTTAAGTCCTGCCGCCGTGGCGTTTTTGATATTTGAGCGGAAATACGGGTCTTCTACCAAAACGCCTGAACCGTAGCCACGATAGCCTGCACGGATAATCGCAAACTCAATGCCGGACGCCTTTACCGCCGCCCAGTCGATATTTCCTTGGTACTTGGACACATCAACGCCTATGCGGCTGCCCATGGCACCGTCTTTATCGAAATAATATGTAATTCCCTGTATGACCTGTGTGCCAGTTACCTTGTCACCGTTTTTATTGAAGAAATATTTTTTACCATCAATAGTCTGCCATCCAAAATAGACTGTGACCTTTTTTGTCTCACTGGTCTTTGTCTCAAAAGCCTCTACCGAGAGTATGGGGTTGCCTAAATCGTCTTTTAAGGGCTTTCCGTCCTTGTCAAAAATCGGCACTTCCACCTTGCTGGGTGAGGGAGAGGGGCTTACCGGGGGAGTAACTGTGGGTGATGGGGAGGGTTTCGCCGTCGCCGTTGGGGAGGGCTTTGCTGTCGCTGTTGGGGAGGGCTTCGCCGTCGCTGTTGGGGAGGGCTTCGCCGTCGCTGTTGGCTCGGGTGTTGCCGTCGCTGTTGGCTCGGGTGTTGCCGTCGCTGTTGGCTCGGGTGTTGCTGTCGCTGTTGGCTCGGGGGTTGTTTCTGTGGTGGTATCCTCGAGAGACTTCTGAGAGCTCACAGCGCCGCCCTCTGTCAGGGATAAATTTTTCAATGAGAAACCTTTAAGTGACAATTGCAAAGATGCCGCTCCCACGGAATTTGCAAGGGAGTTACCCGATGCCGAATTTTTATTTTCCAATTTGTATGCGCCGGTCAAATACCCCTTGGTGTCAAGCTCTGGGAAAAGCCCGCTTGAGGCTCCGCCGCTAGTCTTTATAGTGCCGTCTGCAAGCAAAATCGGCTTGTATTTATAAGTGATTTTTTCAAAAACTTTGTCCTGTACCTTGGTTGTGCTCTCCACAAATTCCACCGTGTCCGAGACTTTCGGGGGAGGGGTGGTAGAGGGAGAACCTCCGCCAAAGCCTGCGTCCTCTTTTGAGGAGTCCACTTTGCTGTCATCTACAAGCTTATCGGAGACGTCCACCTTTTCATAGGCGACCTTTTTTTCAACTTTACATTTTAATTCTTCAGGCATTATATAGCCGTCCCTGTCTTTTATGGTGACTATATAATCTCCGCCGCTGAGTTTTGTCAATTTCAAAAATCCGTCGGAGACCGCCCAGGTTTTATTATATCCGTTCTTTGCACCCTTTACCACAAGCCTAAATTCCACCCCTGTGATAAGTTCTCCGTTTTCATTTACAATCTGAACTTCCAAGTCCTCTTCAACCGATGAGGGTTTCAGGCTCACCTTTATAGGCGCTAGGGAAGGAGCAGACGAAAGACTGTCCGGCTTTTTTGAGGGGGAGACAATAGAGGTGATTATTTCAGAGAAACCGCCCCCAGCCTGTTTGGACTGATTGTACTGGGATATGGCGCTTACGCCCAAAGCTATGCTGCAAGGCACAGCCAAAATCAATATGGCTGTGGCAATCTTTTGGTATATATTAAAAGCATTCACGCTTTTCTTCATATCGGTAAATAAATTCTTCACTGTCAATCTCCTATGTATTTTAAAATTGTAAACGGCATAACTTAGGCAACCATTTAAAGTAATGGCAGGTTTTTTAAATAATATATGATTATTGTACAACATAACTCGACTTTTTTCCACAAAAATTTTGATATTTCACAGATAAATTTTTACATATTAAAACATTGCTTTATTTAAGGCTGTTTTTGTGCCCTATAATGGCATATACTTTAATAGATTAATCCAAATATCTATATATAATTATGAAAATTTACATATACATATTGCAAAAGTTAGGGAATTAATGGATAATTATTGTGACAAACAAAAAACTCACCTTTTTACGGGTGAGCCTTTTGCAAGAGAAAAAGTATATGAGGAAATGCAAGATTAGTAACGCCAGCCTAATGCGTTATTTATCTTTGTCTATATTATAGTACCCCAATTATGAAAAAATTGTCAAAAAAGAAAGGATATCTTATGAAAACTATTTTAACTAACGCAAAAATCACCACAATGGAACAAAAAAACTATGAAAACGGCTTTATCTCCTTCACGGAGGGCAAAATCGTGGCAATGGGCGATATGTCCGATTTTTCTTCAGCGGATAAAAGCGATGAAATCGTCGACTTAAAGGGCAAATGGGTTTACCCCGGCTTAGTTGACCCCCACGGACACATAGGAATGATGGAGCCTATCATCGGCGAAAAGGGCGATGATGTGAACGAGATGACCGACGTGGTAACCCCTCAACTGAATGCAGTGGACGCAATCAATCCCAATGACCCCAGCTTTATGGAGGCTTTACAGGGAGGTGTGACCACCTGCATAACAGGCCCGGGCAGCGCAAACCCAATAGGCGGACAGATGATAGCCATTAAACTTTTGGGCACACGGGTGGACGATATGATTTTAAAGGCCCCTCTCGCCATAAAAATGGCTTTTGGTGAAAACCCGAAAGGCGTTTACGGTCCAAGAAAAGTGGCGCCTATGACCAGAATGTCCACCGCCTCGATAATCAGAGAGGCTCTGTTAAAAACGCAAAAATATATGGTGAAAGAGAGCCCCGAATACGATGCAAAGTGCGAGGCTCTCATACCTCTTTTAAAACGGGAAATACCCGCCCATATGCACGCCCACCGTGCCGATGATATCTACACAGCCATACGCATTGCCAAAGAATTTAATTTGGATTACCGCATAGTCCACTGCACCGAGGGCTGGCTGATAAAGGAAGATTTGAAAAAAGAGGGTGTCAAGGCTTTCTTAGGTCCTATCCTATCGGAAAAATCCAAGCCTGAGCTGACAAATTTAACCACCAGAGCCCCGGGAATACTCTCAAGTTTTGGTGTCGATGTGGCTCTTTGTGTGGATCACCCTGTTATTCCCCAGCAATATTTGCCTCTGTGCGCCGCACTTTGCGTAAAAAATGGTATGGCGGAGGAAGAGGCTCTCAAGGCGGTGACCATAAACTCCGCACGGCTCACCGGTTTAGATGACAGAATAGGCTCTCTAAAAGTGGGAAAAGATGCCGACATCGTGGTGTGCGACGGAAATATTCTTCACTCTTTTACAAACTGCATCTCTGTTTATGTAAACGGAAAGAAAGCGTTTTAATTTTTCTCCCCCACCTCCTCGTATTTTGAGTACAAAAAGGCGCAAAATGTATACATAGGCATATATTTTGAATACAATATTTATTTTGTGTATATTTGGTTAATTTTTTCTCTTTGCTATTGAAAACTTTTGTAT